>JANWJP010000144.1 GCA_025451895.1 Robertmurraya sp. | reverse complement strand
TTTTACGATTGAAATGAAGTGTTTTTTGGGTTAAAGTAGCCATATAAAGAATCCTTTCTGTGTGGTTATAATTCGCACTTTAACCTTAACAGAAATGGGTTCTTTTTTGCATTTATTAAGTGAAAAATTTAATGGCCAAGAAAGCCAAAATCTCAGGGTTCTAAGGCTAATTCAGAAATCACTGTGAATAAATCAGGATATTATATTTTTTAAGAACATACAGATTAATAAGTAATTTCTGTATAATAATAAAGGAACAAATGGAATGTATTACCTATAAATTAGTTCGCAGAGAGGAAGGATGAAATGGGTGACAACAAAGAAAACAGAATTGTTGTCCTTGATGCGATCAGGGGATTTGCCATTTTGGGGATTTTTTTAGTTAATATGCTTACTTTTCATTCACCTTTTCAATATATAAACCCCTTGACCTGGTGGGAGTCTTCTGCGGATCAACTGGTTTATAAGTTCATCAATGTTTTTGCAGAGGGTAGTTTTTATCCGTTATTTTCCCTTCTGTTCGGATATGGACTTGTTCTTCTCAGGGAAAAGACCATTGACCGCGGGTTGAACTTCCAGGCTGTAGCTTTAAGAAGATTAACCGTTCTGTTTATGTTCGGGATTATCCATGCTTTTCTCATTTGGTATGGGGACATTTTGATTACATATGCAGTCATTGGGTTCATATTTCTTCTGTTTTTGCGGGTGTCTGCAAGAGGATTGTTTTTGACAGGGGGACTGATGGCTCTAATATTTAATCTTCTTATGACTTTATTAATGGTATTGGCTGTTCTGGCCGTTCCTGAAGAAGAATTGACCTCTTCCATGTACCCGGCGAATCAGGCAGAGCAGGCAGTTCACGCATATCAGGAAGGCAGTTTGGCGGAGATCAGTGAACAAAGATTAAAAGATTGGTTTTTGGTAAACAATCCATTTAACGGAATCGCTTTATTTTTCATGATTCTTCCTTATTTTTTAATTGGCGGAGGAGCGGCCAAATTAAAATGGATGGAAAGAATTGAAGAATTAAAGAAACCCTTTGTTTATGCTTTTGTGGTTATTTTTACATTAGGTTTATCTTTGAAGTTCATCCCTTATATATTTGATTATAATTTGGCCACAAAATTTGTGTCGTACTCGTTTGGAGGACCGATGTTGGCGATGGCCTATGCTCTCGGGATGGCTCTGCTCTCACGAACCGGTTTGAATAAAGCAATACAAGTGTTTTCTCACGTCGGCCGGATGTCGTTGACTAATTATATTATGCAATCCGTTCTGGCCACTTTTATTTTTTATTCCTATGGGTTGGGACTTTTTGGCAAAGTATCAGTAGTTTGGGGAACTGTTCTTGTCTTTGTCATTTATGGTTTGCAAATTATTTTCAGCATATTGTGGATGAAACATTTTCGCTATGGACCGCTGGAGTGGGTGTGGCGAACCGCAATATATTGGAAAAAACAGCCATTCAGGGTGCGAAGCTGAAGATAGGGACAGTCTGAGAGTATATAATCCTAAAAAACTCTTCATCTCTCCTTATTTACGTACAGCTATATTATAATGGAAAATAAGAAAATTTTTACCGGGAGTTGATGAGATGAAGTTTGTAACTTACCGAAGAAATAATCAGGAACATATCGGATTGATTGATGAACAAAATACATCAGTACTGGAATTAAGGACAGCGGAAGAGATTTGTCTGGGAAGTTGTATAATCCCTGATCGTATGCTGGATTGTATAGCAATGGGGGAATCTTTTCTGTCGAAGGTCCGTCAATTGAAGGAAACAGCATTTAGTCATTCCCGCAAAAATGAATTCTTATTGTCCATGGAGGAAGTGGAACTGTTGGCCCCCATTCCCAGACCGGCCAAAAACATTTTTTGCGTCGGAAAAAATTATGCCGCTCATGCGATTGAAATGGGCAGCAAAGAAGATATCCCTGATCAGATCATTGTTTTTACAAAAGCAACTACAACAGTGATTGGTCCGGGAAAAGAGGTGGACCCTCATCTTGATGTAACCGGGCAGCTTGATTATGAGGGGGAATTAGCTGTCGTTATCGGAAAAAAAGGGAAAAATATTAGGCCTGAAGAGGCTTTGGACCATGTTTTCGGTTATACAATTATTAATGATGTAACAGCAAGGGATCTTCAGGAACGGCACCGGCAGTATTTTCTTGGCAAAAGCCTTGATACCACTTGTCCTATGGGACCATGGATTGTTCATGCATCGGTGATTGAAAATCCAAATAAATTACATATAGAAACCCGGATTAACGGCGAAATCCGGCAAAGCTCGTATACGGAAAACTTTATTTTTCCTGTTGAAAAAATTATATCCATTTTATCCAGCGGAATGACACTAGAGCCGGGTGATATTATTGCCACCGGGACACCGGCCGGAGTAGGCAAAGGAATGAATCCTCCTCAATTCTTAAAACCTGGCGATACAATGGAAATAACGGTGGAAAAAATCGGCAAACTAATAAACCGAATTGGCGAATAACATTTCCGTTTCTGCCACGCACGAAGGGTTGTCATATTTTTAGAAATAAATGGTAAGTATGATATTATGAAGTGGACATTTCAAGAGGGGGTCTTTTCGTGGCAGGAACGGTACATATGCACGTTTCAACGTGGTTTATCGCACTCATTCTTTTTGTCTCGGTTTTTTTGCTGAATAAAACCGGAAAAGTAAGAGCAGCAAAGATGATCCTCATGATTCTAAGGTTGTTTTATTTGTTAATTATTGCCACAGGCATAAAGCTGTTGACCTATCTTGCGCATATAAATTCAGAATATGTAACAAAGATTGCAGCCGGGTTATTGGTCATCACCATGTTTGAAATCTTGCTTGTACGATTTCGCAAGGGAAAAAGCACTGGAGTTTTTTGGGTTTTGCTTGTGCCGGTACTGGTCTATACCATATATTTGGGGTACAGACTTCCGTTATAAAATCCGGTTATTTATATTCACCTTTTTATAAAGCTGCCTTATTGGCAGCTTTTTATTTATCCAAATATGTTATTTGTATTATCAGAAAGTAATGATTTCTTTTGATATTGAGAAATAAATTATTGGAAGTTTGCGTTTGGTTTCATGAACGGACTGTATTAATATAAAACAGATGAATTAAGTGGTATGAAAATATATTAATCATAAACAAAGAAACCCGTTGATATGATCTGATGTCAGGCGGACTTGGCATATTCGGGGCATAACTTTCATGAGGCTGTTTACCATTTGCATTTGCTTTAAAATGCCGGAAAAAACGGACAAACCCCGGGCGCACCTGCCATTTAAACAGATTTACATTTTATGAGCGGCGCCCGGTTATGAGATTTTTTCAATAATTGTTCTTCTGCCGTTATTAATGGTGAATTCGAAACGGTCATGCTCTTTTTCATAATATCCGAAATGATGCTGTACATTGCAAATCATCTCTTGATTATCGAATATCAGAAAATTAACTCCTTCTTTTCTTTTCGCTCCTTCGAGAAAATCCAAGTGGTTGTGGCAATATATACAATCATAAATAGAAAATTGCAATGAATTGAGATGAGTTATAAACTGATAAAAGGCATCATCAGAAATTTTTTCCAACAACTGTTCCAGGGAATGAAGAAGCGGCTTTCGAAAACGTACCTTGTCGTTATGATCAAGAAAAAGGATTTCGTTACGTATTTTTAGTTTTCCCTCTTCACATAAAACTCCTTTTTTCCAGTGGGAATGGCGGAATACTTCCATTTCCCTGTTCAGATATTCCTCAAGTAATGACGCTTCGTCGGTTTCCTCTTCAAAAAACACCCATTGGCTATTAATATATTCAATAGTTCCTTTTGTATAGGCACGGGATTGATATTCAATCAGTTTTGTTCGCTGCTGTCGTTTCATTGTAACCCTCCATAAACAGTAACTTTTAACTGCCGGTATAGGATGCATTGTTATTATCTTGCCCGATATTCCTAAAAAAACTGTTTTTAATTCCGGATGTTGCAAAAATGATGGAAACAATTCCCCCCATCATCTTGTCTCGACATAAACTTGTGCTTTTAAACAAAGAATAATTCGGGACAATTAACCAATTTTGTATCATAACATAACATAAGATAAAAAATTCTTCGTTGTAAAAAGTCACAAAAAGATGTGAAAATAATGTTAAAAATGTATGGACAAGCAAAGTGTTTATAATAAAACGAGAGAAAGCAAGAAAAAAGGTATTATTAAAAGCATATTCTTTGAACAGCCGCTGTGACACAACATAAGAACCATATGATTAGGAAAAAAACAGATGATGAATAGGAAACAGCAATCAAGGAATGATTAAAAAAAGCGGCTTTAGAAATAGAACCGCCGGTATCGGAACGGTTCGGTGCCAATGGGAAACGGGATAAGAATACAGCTGCTGGGAAAGCTGAAAAGGTCATAAATTATTTATTGGAGCATAAGTGGAAAATATGGAATGTTGTCCGTAAAAAATAACTCACTTAATTAAGAATTAAAGATTCCACGAAGGAGGTGTATTCCGGGTTACAAATATTTTGCGGAAAAATGGCATAAAGAAAAAGAGTTTTTCCGCTCTTGCAGCCAGAACAGGAACAGCAGGTGTTCCGGTCAAAAGATGAATTTGCAAGGAGATTACCTTGCCGGTGGATGTGAAAATTGCTGCGGCTGCGCCCTTTATTTCGAAAGGGGAAGATCATTCTTATTGAAAACTTTTCACAGTTTTTAATAGATTTTTGTAACCTGGTTATACGATGCTTGAAGATTCCAGTTTTTCAATTCATCCGGAAAAACAGACAAATGATTTAGGGGAAATTTTTCTTGATATTGGAGATGCTGAACAAATCGACCGGGATCCCCATGGACTAACGCTTCGCACCGCTGCAGGCGAGTTTAAGATTTTGATTTATCGTGATGAAATTATTCGTTTTATTTTTCAGCCATTTGGCCCTGCGAGTGTCAAAACGACTGCAGCGGTAATTGCCAGGCCGGAGCAAGTTCCCTTTGACATCCGGGAGGAAGAGAAGAGAATCATCCTCAGCACGAAAAAACTGATTCTTCATATCAATAAAGAACCTGTCCGCGTGACGATCATGGATGAATCCCATCAGGTCATTCTCCAGGAAGGAAAGATGGGAATCGGAACGAACAGCAAAAAAGAGGCAGTATGTTTTAAAGAAATGACTGACGACGACCATTTTTACGGCTTTGGGGAGAAAACTGGCTTTTTAAATAAAAAAGGCGATAAGCTTATTATGTGGAATACGGATGTTTATGCTCCTCATAATCCGGAGACCGATCCGCTGTACCAATCAATTCCGTTTTTTTTGGCTCTAAATAAAGGAAAAGCCTATGGCATTTATTTTGATAACAGCTTTAAGAGTTGTTTTGACTTTCAAAGTGAAAAAGATGCTTATTCCTTTCATGCGGAAGGAGGACAACTGGATTATTATTTTATAGCCGGTCCGGGGTTAAAAGAAGTTATTGAAAGATACAGCCTTTTAACGGGACGGATGCCATTGCCGCCCAAATGGGCCATCGGCTATCATCAATCCCGCTACAGCTATGAAACAGATAACAAGGTCCGGGAAATCGCCGGAACCTTTCAGAAAAAAGAAATCCCTTTGGATGCCATATATTTGGACATTCACTATATGGACGGATATCGTGTTTTTACTTTTGACCGCAGCCGGTTTCAAAATCCCAAAAAGCTTGTTGAGGAATTAAAAGAGAAGGGGATTATGACTGTTCCAATCGTTGATCCGGGAGTTAAAGAGGATCCTGAATATGAAGTTTTTCAAGAGGGAATGGTCAATAATCATTTTTGCAAGTACATAGACGGAAAAGTCTATTACGGGGATGTCTGGCCCGGAAACAGCGCGTTTCCGGATTTCGCCAATACCGGTGTCCGAAAATGGTGGGGAGAAAGACACCGGTTTTATACGGATTTGGGAATTGAAGGCATCTGGAATGATATGAATGAACCGGCCGTTTTCAATAAAAGCAAAACAATGGATGAGAAGGTGGTTCATGATCACGACGGAGTCATTAAAACACACAGGGAAATGCATAATTTGTACGGATTTTATATGTGTGAGGCAACCTACCGGGGAATGAAGTCATTATTAAATGGAAAACGCCCCTTTCTTGTGACACGGGCAGGTTTTTCAGGAGTGCAAAGATATGCTGCTGTCTGGACAGGGGATAACCGCAGTTTTTGGGAGCATTTGCAAATGTCACTGCCCATGATCATGAACCTTGGTCTTTCCGGTGTTCCTTTTGCAGGTGCAGATGTGGGCGGTTTTGCACATCATGCCAATGGAGAGCTTCTTGCAAGATGGACCCAGGCCGGGGCATTTATGCCGTTTTTCCGAAATCATTCCGCGATTGAATCCTGCTATCAGGAGCCCTGGTCTTTTGGAGAAAAGTATGAAAAAGTCATTAAAAAATATATTGAACTGCGGTATCAATGGCTTCCCCAGCTGTATACCCTGTTTGCCGAAGCGCATAAGCGGGGAATTCCTGTCATGCGCCCTCTTTTTCTGGAATATCCGGAAGATGTTAAAACGTATAACATAAATGACCAGTTTTTGGTGGGGGAGAACACGCTTATTGCACCCATTATGCATCCTTCGGCGGATCACCGGGCGGTCTATTTTCCTGAAGGCCTCTGGGTGGATTATTGGACGGACCGGGTACTTGCCGGAAATCAATATCATCTTGTTTCTGCACCATTGGATACATTGCCGATTTTTATTAAAAAAGGAACGGCGGTGATTCACGGAGAGAAAAAATCTTCCACGGCTGTTCCTGATAAAAAGATGATTTTCCATTTGTATTATCATGACAAATCGGCAGTCCGTTTTCATTTGTATGACGATGATGGACGGACTTTCAATTATGAAAAAGGGGATTTCCTGCAAAAAACATTTCACGTTTGTTATGATGGACCGGAAATCATTATTCAAACAACGGACACCGGGCAGTTCAAGCCTGCCTGGACTCAGATGGAGTTTATCATTCATTGCTGTAACCAAGAATCTTTGCAGGTGGAGTTAGACGGAAAAAAAGCGGCTGCCGTGAAAAAGGCCGGTCACGTTTTTTCTGTAGTATTCTAGGCTTATCTGAAAACTGTATTGTAAGAAAGGTTTCATTGGCTTTTTAAATGGTTTTTCGTTTGATAAAATGACAGGAATAAAAAAGGCGAACGAATTTTTTCGTTCGCTTGCCTGTCAAATGTTTTAAGCGGTTTGGCATTTCATCAGCGGTAATTAACAAATTGGACATCGATGGGAAGGTCTGCCTCTCTGATGGCGGCAATAATTTTTTGCAAGTCGTCGCGGCTTTTTCCGCTTACACGAATTTGGTCATCTTGAATCTGGCTCTTTACCTTGAGGCCGCTGTTTTTTATAATCGTATTGATTTTCTTGGCATTTTCCTTATCGATACCTTGCACAAGAGCGGCCCTTTGTCTGACTGTTCCTCCGGCAGCCTTTTCAATTTTGCCGTAATTTAAATTTTTAACCGGCACGCCTCTTTTAATTAATTTGCCAAGGAGGACATCCTTTAACTGCCCCAGCTTAAATTCATCATCAGAAATAAGGACAATCTCATCATTTTCGAGGGAAACATTGCTCTTGCTCCCTTTGAAATCATAGCGGTTGGAAATTTCTTTCATCGTAATATTAATGGCATTCGTTACTTCCGACAAATCAACCTTTGAAACAATATCGAATGAGCTCTCTTTCGCCATGGCTACCTCCAGAAATCAGTTATTTTATAAAAAAATTTCCTATCATGGCTTCATTATAGTAAACTATAGCAGATTGAACAACTTCCCTAACTCCCGGACCGTTACGGGGGAGGGTTTTCAAAAAACGGTTTGTGAGGTGTTTTTATGTCATTACGCGATTATTTGGGACGCACTGTCCGTTTAGAAGTGGTCCGCAAAGCTCCATTTGGATATTTTTTGACGGATGGTGAAGAGGACGTACTTCTTCATGAAAATGAGACGGACAAAGACTGGAATGAAGGAGACAAAGCAGAAGTATTTCTTTATACGGATTCGCAGGGAAGGATTACGGCAACAACACTGATTCCTGAAATACAAGTCGATACATACGGCTGGGGAAAAGTAAAGGAGGTCCGGGAAGATATTGGAGTTTTCGTTGATATCGGAATCAAAAAGGACATGCTTCTCGGGAAGGAAGATTTGCCGGCAAAAAAATCAGTATGGCCGAAGCCCGGAGATTATCTTTTTGCTGCGTTAAAAGTCAATAAAAACGGCCGGATTTATGTAAAACTGGCCAAGGATGCGATTATTGAAGAAAAAATGACAAAAGCCGGCAGAAAAGAGTTTAATAAAAATATTCAGGGCTATATTTACAGAACGGCTAAAGCAGGAAGCTGGATATTCACGGTTGAGGGATTTAAAGGCTTTATTCATGAGTCACAAAGGCCTGAAGAGCCGCGTCTCGGTGAAAAGGTTGAAGGCAGAATCGTCGATGTGAAAGAAGACGGAACGGTGAACGTATCGCTGTTGCCCAGAAAACACGAAACAATCAGCGATGATGCAGAGAAAATTTATGCTTATTTGCAATCCCGCAACGGTTCGATGCCTTACAGCGATAAAAGTCTTCCTGAGGATATTGAAGAACGGTTTGGAATGAGCAAGGGTGCATTCAAGCGGGCTCTCGGAAAGTTGATGAAGGAAGGAAAAGTGTATCAGGAAGGTCATTGGACTTATCAGAAGCAGAACGATTAAACCGGGGCTGCTCCCATGCTCCCAGTGGGAGAGCCCCGGTTTTCTTATCAGACGGCAGACAAAGATGTATAAAATCCGTATTGTATTTGGCGTGTGTTCAGGTCAAAATCCTGCCTCAAAAAACTATAGATGGTCGGTTTTTTTGGAATATTGAAATTTTCCGGCTTTGCGGTTTTTTTCCCGCAGCATATTCTTTTCGTGGTTACGGGCATTGTTATCTCTTGCTTTTTTATCATTATCAGAAGTACGGGACATATTTTCAACTCCTTTCGATCCTTTGGGGATAAAAAGAACCTGCATACTTTAGTTTTTGTCTTTTGATAAAAACAGAATGCAGGTAATTTTCCCCAACGGTTCGGGGAGAAAACGGTTATGTTATTGAAAATTCAGCAAAAAATCATCCCAGTTTGTTGAGAAAAAAGATTGCGATTGTGCCTGGTCCGGTATGAGAACCGATGACAGCGCCAATTTGATTTATGTAAATTTCTTTTGTCCCGAATTCCAGCTGGATCATTTCTTTCATTTCCAAAGCTGTTTCTTCGGCATTGGCATGGCTGATTCCGATTAATTGCCGATCTAGTGAATCGCCCCGTTCTCTCATGAGCTCGATCATTCTTTTCAGGAGCTTTTTCTTTCCGCGAATTTTTTCAATGGGGATCAGTTTGCCTTCTTCCACATTAAGCAAGGGTTTAATATTTAAGAGGCCCCCTAAAAATGCAGAGGCTTTTGAGAGGCGCCCGCCCTTGGCCAAATGATTGAGATCATCCACGGTAAATAAATGCTCCATATGCCGTGCGCGGAAAGTGACATCCTCAATAATTTCTTCCATGGATGCACCGGATGCGGCCAACTCGACAGCCGCCATGACCACTAGTCCGTATCCCAATGAAGCACATTTACTGTCAATGATGGTTAATTCAAAATCGGGATATTCTTCTTTCACCTGTTCTAAAATCATCACAGCAGTTTGGTATGTTCCGGACAGTTCAGAGGAAAAGGCAATATAAATTCCTTTTTCATTGTTTTGAGCCATTTTTGTAAAGACTTCCTCAAAATCAGAAGGGGAGGCTTGAGATGTTTTCGGAAGTTTTCCGGCCGCAATTGCTTCATACACTTGGCTTGGTGTTATTGAAATTAAGTCCTTATACTCATTGCCATCCATCAGGACTTTTAAAGGAAACATTGTGACCCCGTTTTCTTCATAATAGTTGAGCGGCAAGTCGCTTGCACTGTCTGCCAAAATTTTTACCGTCATATATTTCACTCCTGCCCACAATTCAATGCTTTTTATAGTTTAAAGAATTTATTTATAAAAAACAATTGTTTCTATTGAAAATATGAAAAAATAAAAATCAACCGCAGGCTGCTGAAAAGTACCTGTTTTTTCTTTGTCCGTCATGAATTTTTTTCTGAAAAATATATATTAACCTGAAATATTCATAGCCTTACGGCATCGTTTATTTAAACCTAAAATTCCTTGAAATTTGATGGCTTCCAATACAAATTATTAGGATCCAATCAAATTAGCTG
>JANWJP010000143.1 GCA_025451895.1 Robertmurraya sp. | reverse complement strand
TTTGCTATCGGGAACGCCCCGACCGCCCTCCTCGAGTTAATCCGGCTGATTAAGGAAGGCGAAGCAACGCCGTCGCTTGTGATCGGGGTGCCTGTCGGGTTTGTATCGGCTGCAGAATCAAAGGAAGAACTGTTAAAGCTGGATATTCCCTTTATTACAAATATCGGCAGGAAAGGGGGAAGCACTGTCGCCGTTGCGGCGGTCAATGCTTTGGCGATTATGGCAGAAAAGGTGTCAGTCGGATAGAAAGGTGCAAACAAAATGAATCAAAAACAGAAGCAAATTGAACCAAAGCCATTAAGGATCGGATATACAACCGGTTCATGTGCAACAGCGGCAACGAAGGCCGCATTAACCGCACTCATCACCGGGAAAAGGCCGGAAACCGCGGCTATTGTCATTCCGAATGGGGATTGGGTAACTTTTATAATCGAAAAACTTGATTTTTCTAATGGCAGAGTGACTGCAGGTGTTATCAAGGATGGTGGCGATGACCCTGACGCCACCCACGGCGCCCTTATCCAATCAACGGTTTCGTGGCGGGATGACGGTAATATCTTTTTGGACGGTGGTGAGGGTGTCGGCCGTGTGACAAAAGAAGGCCTTCCTGTTCCTGTCGGCCTGGCTGCGATTAATCCCGTGCCCCGGAAAATGATCACGGGGGTCGCCCGTCAAGTTTTGGAGCAGTATGGAATTAAGAAGGGTGTTGATATTGTCATTTCCGTTCCGGACGGAGAGAAAATTGCCAAAAAAACTTTAAACGGCAGACTTGGTATTTTGGGCGGCATATCGATTTTGGGGACCAGGGGAACGGTTCTCCCTTTTTCGGCAAAGTCGTATACAGCAAGTATTTCACTGGCATTGCAAGTAGCCCGCCGTGCCGGTTGTGAACATGTTGTTCTCACCACAGGCGGCCGGAGCGAGAAGTATGCCATGAAACAATATCCCCATTTGCCTGAGGAGGCGTTTATTGAAATGGGTGATTTTGTCGGCTATGCCTTAAAGGATTGCAAGAAAAAAGGGATCAAGAAAATCTCTCTCGTCGGCATGCTCGGAAAGTTTTCGAAAATAGCCCAGGGAGAAATGCATGTCCATGCCCGGAAAGCCGGCATTGATTTTTCTTTTCTTGCAAAAGTGGCTGCGGAGGCGGGGGCCGGTGAAAAACTTGTTGAGGAAATTGCCGCCGCAAATACAGCGATGCAGGTAACGGAAAAGATTCTTGCTGCCGGCCATACGAAATTCTTTCAATACATCTGCGAGTATTGTTGCCGGGAATCGCTTAAAGAAACGGGCGGCGGCATTGCGATTGAAACCAGCCTTTATACATTGTCAGGGGAGTTTTTGGGAAAGGCGGAGCAAAAATGAGCAACACAATTAAAGTGATCGGCATCGGGGACGACGGAAGAGAAGGGCTTTCGCCTCTCTGTCAAAAATGGATTGAAGAAAGTGAAAGATTGGCAGGGGGAGAGCGGCAGCTGGCTTTTTTTCCGGATTATCAGGGAGAAAAATTTGTCATTAAGGACGGAATCAGGCAGCTTTTTGCGGAATTGGAAAGGGAAGAGAAGAAAACGGTCGTTCTTGCATCCGGGGATCCTCTTTTTTACGGGATTGGGCCCGCGCTTGCAAAAAGATTTCCCGTCGAGATATACCCTTCTTTCAGTTCTGTTCAGCTTGCTTTTGCCCTGATCGGCGAATCGTGGCATGACGCTTATATTACAAGTGTTCACGGCCGCCCGTTGAAAGGATTGGCGCAAAAAATAGACGGCCGTTCAAAAATTGCCCTGTTAACCGATAAGGAAAATACCCCCGGAAAAATTGCCGCATACTTATTGTCATTCGGCATGACCGAATACCGGATGTTCGTTGGGGAAAATCTGGGCGGCCAAAATGAGCGCACAGGCTGGTATAAGCTTGAAGAGGCGTCACGTCTAGAATTTTCGACATTGAATATTGTCGTTTTGAAAAAAACTTGTCCTTCCCCGGAATGGCCGACAGGTATTCCTGATCACGAATTTGCACAGCGCAAGCCTGAAAAAGGGCTGATTACGAAACGGGAAATCCGTGTTCTTGTTCTTGCTGCCCTCGGCTTGAAAAAAGACAGTGTTGTGTGGGATATCGGAACGTGCACGGGTTCAGTGGCCATTGAAGCAGCGCGGATTGCCAAAGAAGGGAAGGTTTACGCAATTGAAAAAAACGCGGATGACCTGGAGAACTGCCGCAAAAATATGGTAAAATTCCGGACCGATTTTTTCTTGATGCATGGTCAGGCGCCGGAAGGTTTGGAATCCTTTGAGGACCCTGACGCTGTTTTTGTCGGCGGAAGCAGCCATGAGTTGGAAGCAATTTTGGATGTATGCGCTTCGAGATTGAAAAAAGGGGGCCGGATCGTCGTAAATGCGGTCACAATCGAAAAATTAAGCGATGCGGTCCGGTTTTTAAAGGAGAGAGGATTTGGCGTCAATATAACCCTCGCCCAGATTTCTCAAAGCAAACCGATTTTGCAACTTACGAGATTTGCGGCATATAACCCGGTTTACATTATAACAGGACAGCGGGAAGGAGAAGAAAAATGACAGGAACATTATACGGAGTGGGTGTCGGACCGGGCGATCCGGAGCTTGTTACATTAAAGGCGGCAAGAATTTTGCGGGAAGTGCCGGTCATAGCTTTTCCGAAAAAGAGCCAAGATGCGGCAGGCTATGCTTTTCAAATTATATCCGGATTGTTCAGCCAAGAAGACAAGGAAATGCTCGGTCTTGTCTTCCCAATGACGAAAAACAAAGAAGTTCTGGCTGATCATTGGAATATGGCTGTTGAACAAGTGTGGCAAAAGTTGCAGTCAGGGCGGGATGTGGCCTTTGTCACGGAAGGAGACCCGCTTTTGTACAGTACGTTTATCTATTTAATGTCATTGATGAAGGAACGTGCCCCGGAAGTAAGAATTGAGGTCATTCCCGGAATATCCTCTGTAAACGGGGCTGCTGCCCGCCTTCAGCTGCCGCTGGCGGACGGTGATGACCATGTGGCCGTGATTCCGGCCGGCAATGATTATGAGGCTGTGAAAAAGGCCATTGAAGAGCATGATTGCGTTATTTTTATCAAGGTTGCCAAAGCAAAGGACCTGATTTTGAAGGTTCTTCGCGATTTGGACTTAATAGACCGTGCCCGTGTTGTCACCAAAGTGACCTCGGAGGAAGAAAAGATTTGGAGCATAGATGAACTCGAAGGGGTCCAACTTGAGTATTTGTCATTAATGGTGGTGAGAAAATAATGAAGCTTTACATCGTTGGCGCCGGTCCCGGTGATCCTGAATTAATTACCGTAAAAGGCTTAAAGCTGATTGAAGAAGCGGATGCGGTCTTTTATGCCGATTCTTTGGTGAATGAAGAACTGTTTAAGCAGGCCAAGCCCGGGGCGGAAATGGTGAAAACATCGTCCCTTCATTTGGAGGAAATCGTTGACATGATAGCCAAACGTTTGCGGGAAGGGAAAAAGGTGGTCCGGGTGCATACCGGTGATCCGGCCGTATACGGTGCAATCATGGAACAAATGGCTCTTCTTAATGAAAAAGGCATTGAAACGGAAATTGTCCCCGGAGTCAGTTCGGTATTTGCAGCAGCAGCGGCGGTTGGTGTTGAATTAACCGTTCCGGAACTGACACAAACAGTGATCCTCACGAGGGTGGAAGGGCGGACGCCGGTGCCTGAATTGGAGCGGCTGCGTGAACTCGCTTCCCATCATTGTACGATTGCGTTATTTCTGAGCGCCTCGTTAATAAGAAAGGCTGTTTCTGAGTTTTATGAAGCAGGCTGGAGCGGGGATACCCCGGTTGCTGTTGTCTACCGGGCAAGCTGGCCTGATGAGAAAATCATCCGCACAACGCTTTCGCGGTTAGAAGAGGATATGAAAAAAGAAGGCATTCGCAAGCAGGCTATGATTCTTGCCGGACGGGCTCTTGATGAGCAGATTTTGGAAAAGGATTACCGCTCAAAATTATACGACAAAGCGTTTGCCCATCAGTATCGGCAGGGAGCAAGAAAATGAAATTGCAATCAATGCCTGTTGCGATAGTTGCCATTACGAGAAACGGCCTGAAATTGGCTGAAAAATTGAAAAAGGGATTCCCAAATGCGGCCGTTTTTTATAAAAGGAAATACGGGGACGGCTGTAAGGATAAAGACGGCTTTATTCCGTATGATGGAAAATCGAAGGATATGATCCCGGTTTTATTTGAAAAGTATAAAGGAATTATTTTTATTTTTTCGCTGGGGGCGGCTGTACGGCTCATCGCTCCTTATGTCAAAGACAAAAAAACGGATCCGGCCGTGATTGTCGTTGATGATGAAGGAGAATTTGCCATCAGTGCGCTGTCGGGGCATCTTGGCGGAGCCAATGAATTAACGGAAAAAACGGCAAGCATCTTGAATGCCGTGCCCGTCATAACAACGGCGTCGGACAGGCAAAATACGATTGCGGTGGATATATTGGGAAGGTCATTCGGCTGGACGTTTGAATCGCCTGATTATCTTACCGCAGTAAGTGCAGCGGTCGTCAACGGGGGAAAGGTCGCCATTATCCAGGAATCGGGAGAAAAAAACTGGTGGCAGTCAGATGCCCCGCTTCCCGGAAATCTTCATATTTATAAAACGATCGGGGAAGCGGTGGAAAATGATTGTGAAGCATTTATCATCATTACTCACCGGATTTTGCAGCCGAATATACAAACGTTGAAAAATCTGGTCGTTTACCGTCCAAAAGTGATTGCTTTGGGGATTGGCTGTAACCGGGGTACATCCCGGCAGGAAATTGAAGAAGTCATTGATGAGACGCTTGCCAAATTAAATTTTTCCAGGAAAAGTGTGAAGGCGGTTTGTACGATTGACTTAAAAAAGGATGAGTCCGGTTTGGTGGAAACGGCGGAAAAAAACGGCTGGGAATTCCGTTATTATACACCGGAACAATTAAACGCCGTTCCGATTGAAGCCCCTTCAGAAACCGTTTATAAATATACGGGTGCTTACGGAGTCAGTGAACCGGCCGTAAGATTGTACAGCGGTGCCGAACAGCTTGCCCTGGTGAAGAAAAAGTCCGGGAATGTCACGATTTCCGTGGCACTTATTCCTTATTAAAAAGCTTTAGAACGGGTTGGTCGTTAAGGAAAAAAAGATTCGGTTAATTGCAGATTTCATTATACATAAAAATGATTTTGGCCATCGACGGCCGGAAACTTTGACACAGCAAAAAGGGTGAACAATATGGCAGCAAAAAGACTGGTGATCGCGGGAACCGGCAGCGGAACGGGAAAAACCACCTTTACGCTCGGCTTAATGGCGGCGTTGAAAATGCGAAATCTCAAAGTCCAGGGGTTCAAATGCGGCCCCGATTATATCGATCCTTCTTACCATACGGCCGTAACCGGCAGACCGTCGCGAAATCTGGACAGCTGGATGTTCAGCCGTGAACTTGTCCGGGATATATTTAACCGGGCAAGCGAAGATGCCGATATAGCCATTATTGAAGGGGTCATGGGGTTTTATGATGGAAGAAATCCGGATTCAAATGAAGGAAGCACCGCTGAGATTGGTTTTATTACGAAAAGTCCGGTCGTCCTGATTATTGATTGTGCCGGCGCGGCAAGAAGTGCGGCGGCGGTTGTAAAAGGATTTCAGCAATTTGACCCAGAGGTCAATATTGCCGCCGTTATCGCAAACCGCGTCGGCAGCGAGAGGCATTACCGGCTTGTCAAAACGGCGATCGAACAGGAATGCGGCATTCCTGTTGCCGGGTATTTAATGAAAAATGCGGAAATTGCGATTCCGGGGCGCAGGATGGGTCTGATTCCGGCGGCAGAACGGGGGGAACTTGGCTCCTTTTTTAAAAAAATCGGACGGCTGATTGCGGAAACGGTCGATCTTGATAAATTGCTTGAACTGGCTGAGGCGGAAGATTTGCCAAAAAGCGGGTTCTCTGTTTTTGATGAAAACCGGGAAAAGACGGTTACGATCGCAGTGGCAAAGGATCAGGCCTTTAATTTTTATTATGAAGAAAATTTGGAACTCCTTTCATCACTCGGAGCCCGGTTGCAATTTTTTTCGCCGATAAAGGGAGAACCTCTCCCGGCTCATGCTGACGGTCTTTATATTGGCGGCAATCTTCCGGAAGAATTTGTCCCTCTTTTGGCAGAAAAGGAAGCAGTAAAAAAGTCGATCAGGGAAGCAATTGAAAAAGGTCTGCCGACCGTTGCTGAATGCGGCGGATTTATGTTTTTGACTAGGGAAATTGAAACAACGGACGGGAGCATCTGGCCGATGGCGGGTGTTATCCCCGGGAGAACGGTAATGAAGACGAAGTTAACCGCTTTGGGGTATCGGGAGGTGACCGGACGAAAGGGAAATCCTTTTCTTCCGGAAGGAGAAAAAGCAAAGGGGCATGAATTTCATTATTCTACATTCAGCTCCGAGGGGCCTGTTTCCTGTGCTTATGAAATAAAAAGCAGATGGGGTAAAAAGGAAGACGGTTATTTAAGCGGCAACTTGGCCGCCGGTTATACCCATATTCATTTTGCCTCATGCCCGAAGATGGTTCTGAGGTGGATTGAAAAATGCAAGGAGGCTAAACATCATGAATAAAGCTCTGCCCATCATGATTCAAGGACCGAATTCGGATGCGGGAAAAAGCATGCTCGTTACGGCATTATGCCGGATTTTTGCCCGGGACGGCTATAAAACGGCCCCGTTCAAATCGCAAAATATGGCTTTAAATTCATATATCACAGTTGACGGTTATGAAATTGGCCGCGCCCAAGGGGTGCAGGCTGAGGCGGCCGGGATTGTTGCCACAACGGATATGAATCCGATTTTAATCAAACCGGACAACGTTAATGATGCGCAAATTATCGTCCGCGGCAAGCCTTATCAAAATATGAAAGGAACGCAATACCGGGAAGAGTTTTATGAAAAGGGACTGGAGTTGATCCGGGAGTCCTATCTCAATTTGGCCGCCCGATATGAACGGATCGTCATAGAAGGAGCAGGCAGTCCCGCGGAAATTAATTTAAATGACCGGGAGTTAGTCAATATGAGCGTGGCAAGAATGGCCAATGCCCCGGTAATTATCGTCGGGGATATTGAAAAGGGCGGCGTGTTTGCCAGTCTTGTCGGCACCCTTCAACTGCTTGAGAAAGAAGACAGAAACCGTGTGATTGGCGTAATTATCAACAAATTCCGCGGCGATAAATCCCTCCTTCAGCCCGGACTCGACTGGTTTGAACAATATACGGGAATTCCCGTTTTCGGAGTTGTTCCTTTCTTAGCCGGCTTAAATATTGAGGCTGAGGATTCGGTCATTTTAGAAAACAGGAATACGGCTTTCCGTTCGGTAAAGGATGATATTGATATTTGCGTGATTCGTTTTCCGTGGATCACCAATTTCACAGATATTGATCCTTTTTTCTATGAACCGGATTGCGGTGTTCGCTTTGTCAGCAGACCAGATGAACTGGGGGAACCTGATCTTGTGATTTTGCCGGGTAGCGAAAATACACCCGGGGATCTGGATTTCCTTGAAAAATCCGGACTAAGAAACAGGATTATTCAATTGCAGCAAGGAGGAAAGACGGTTGTTTTCGGGATCGGCGGCGGATATGAAATGCTCGGCCGGGAGATAGACGTCTCAAAACAGGACTCATCAGAAAAGTTGTCCGGACTCGGTTTGCTGCCGGTAAAAACGGAGCTGACAGATGAGACGGTGACGGCCCGTTTGCAGGGTGTTTTACATTATGATGATACGCAATTTCCTGTTAATGGATATGAGATTCGAAACGGCCACATCAGACTTGGTGAAGGAGCTTTACCTCTTATTCAAAAAGAGAACGGACATGATGGGTGTAAAAATGAGAATGAAACGGTTCTGGGCACTTATTTTCACGAAATCTTCCATAACGATGATTTTCGTGCCCATATTTTAAACCGGATCAGAAAAAATAAAGGATTGCCTCCTTCCGGGGAGCGCATGGCTTTCCGCAAACTGAGGGAAGAGTCTTTTGACCGTCTGGCTGATCATGTGCAAAAACATGTCGATATTGAGGAGATTGTTAAAAAAATGAAGGAATTCCAACAGGGCTGAGGGGAGAGGGAAAAAGAATGAAGGTTTATCCTGCCATGCTTTGCTTGGAAGGAAAGTCAGCAGTTGTTGTCGGTGGCGGGAAAGTGGCGGAACGAAAAATCCGCACTCTCCTCGAAGCCGGAGCATTGGTGACGGTTATCAGCCCGGAGGTGACAATGCAAATTGCCGCCTGGGCTGATTCCGGGGTGATTACATGGGTTGAAAGGAAGTTTTGTGAAAAAACCGATGTGCAGGAGGCTTTTTTAATTATTGCGGCTTCCAATGACCAAAAAGTAAACAAACAGGTTTTTCATGCGGCAAATCCGCAGCAGCTGATTAATGTGGCGGATTGCCCCGAAGAAAGCAATTTTATCGTTCCGGCTTCATTCAAGCAGGGCCGGCTTGTTATTTCTGTCTCTACATCAGGGGCAAGTCCCGGGTTGGCAGCAAAGATCAAAAATGATTTGGCGAAGCAATATGACGAAACTTTTGCCAATTATGCAGACTTTTTGGCAGACTGCCGGCAAATTGTGAAAGAGCAAATATCCAAGCAGGAAAGACGAAATGAAATTTTTCAAAAGCTACTTGATGAGAAGTTTTTGAGATTGACAGGCAGCGGAGATTTTTCATCACGTGAGCAGTTCTTTCAAGAAATGCTGAAAGAAGGGTTATTGGATAAAAGGAGTCAAAAAGGATGAAATCTGGAAAAGTATTTTTAGTGGGAGCAGGACCGGGGGATGAACGGTTGATAACAGTGTTTGGCCTTGAATGCATTCAAACGGCTGATGTTATAGTGTACGATCGTTTGATCAATAAAAATTTGTTAAAATACGCGAAAAAAGGCGCCGAACTGATTTATTGCGGAAAATCACCGGGCAATCATCAATTGGAGCAGAAAAGGATTCATGAGATTTTAATTGAAAAAGCAAAGGCAGGAAAAATGGTAACCCGGCTGAAAGGGGGAGATCCGTGCGTGTTCGGGCGGGCCGGGGAAGAAGCGGAGGCTCTCGCTGAGCACTCCATTCCCTATGAAATCGTTCCAGGGGTCACATCGGGCATTGCCGCCTCCGCTTATGCCGGAATACCCGTTACCCATCGCGATTATGCATCTTCCTTTGCGGTTGTTGCCGGCCATGGCCAAAGCGCAAAAAGTGATGAGCGCATTAATTGGGGAGCACTGGCCAAAGGAATTGACACGATTGCCTTTTACATGGGAATCGGCAACCTGCAAACCATTTGTGAGAGACTGATTACCCACGGCAGAAATCCGCTTACACCGGTAGCCGTCATTCAGTGGGGAACCACGGCAAGACAGCGGACGGTGACAGGCACCCTTTTGACTATTCAAAGGGAGGTTGAACAAGCGGGAATTGCTCATCCGGCTATTATTCTTGTCGGTGAAGTCGTAAGGTTAAGAGAAAAAATAAAATGGTTTGAACAGAATGCAGTTCTCAGTCCTGCCGGGGTGGTATGACCTGTTCCGGCGGGCAGGGGCTTATATGGCAAAAATGAATATTCCTGACTGGTTTGGCAGCCGGGGTGTCTGATAAGTCTCTTGAAAATAAAGCAAGTGGAGAAAACGGTTTGTTTTCTTCCGCTTGCTTTTCTATTATTTCCCCCGCTCTTGCGGGGAAAATTTTTGTTTTGAACGGATTTTTAATATGAAAATGTCACCGGGTCGGTCAGTGGCCGGCAGAAATATTTTCATTTGATAATAAGGAAGTTTGCTAACAGGAAGAACTGCAAACTGCGGCAAATTTGACGTTTGGTTTTGATATGTGACAAAAGTCACATTAATAGTTTAGTGCAAACGCTGCCATCCTTGGCTTTTATGCATGAGAAATACGTTTATAAATATTATTATAGGTAAAACATTTGACGGAAATGTGTCTATTTATGGAAGTTTATTGATATTTGTTGGAAAAGATAGATAATAAACAAGAGTGAGTCTATTAATCGGAGGGAGACAGATGAAGCGGAAGTATCGCTTAAGTTTACGCGTAAAATTACTGGTTTTTGCTGTGATACTTGCTCTCATTACCTATGGTTCAAGCGGGTTTTTTATTTTTATTCTGTATGATAAAATAGACAACTTCCTTCCTTTTTCACAGGAAATATTCACGATTGTAACGTTATTATTAGGAGTTTTTTGGTCTGGAGTACTCGCTTACGCTGCGGCCGGATTGATCACGAAACCTTTGCTGCAGTTGGAGAATGCTGCCAGCCGGGCGGCAAAGGGGGATATTTCCAAAGAAGCGGATATTTCGGGCTCGAGTGATGAGATTAGTTCTTTAGGATTGGCATTTAATACGATGCTGGCAAATCTGCGCAGCATTGTTTCAAATATTGAGGAAAACTTTGAAGCGACAAATTCTTCCGTTGAAAAAATAAAAACTGCAGCTGCTGAAGCGGAGATACAAGTGAACAATATTGCACTAACGATTGAAGAAATTGCTGCAGGTGCAGAAAATTCATCGTCGGCTGTTTTGAATGCTGCAAAAGCGGTGGAGGAATCCAACAAATTGGCAGGCGAAGTTCAGACAAAAGCAAGGTGTGCTTATGAGCTTTTTGAAGACATGCAAAAATCGCTTGATTCAGCGAAAGTGATTATTAAAAGCCTGATAGACAGCATACAAAAATTGTCAGAAGAACAAATGAACTCTTTAACAGAAGTAAATAGACTTGAAAAGAATGCAGTAAAGATAGAGGAGATTATTACGCTTGTCGGGGAAATTGCAGACCAAACCAATCTGCTTGCATTAAATGCATCGATTGAGGCGGCCAGGGCCGGAGAGCATGGGCGCGGATTTGCAGTTGTTGCCGATGAAATACGCAAACTGGCAGATCAGAGTGCAGCGGCTGTAAATGAAATTTCCAACCTTGTGACTGCCATCCAGCAAGACGTTGCCCAAGCGGTGAAAAGAATACAAGGCCAGACAGATGATGCTCGCAAAGAAGCGGACAAAGGTGTGCATGCAAGTGCAGCAATGGAACAAGTTTCTGCTTCTGTGGAACAAGTAGGCGAGGCTGTTGTGCAAATTACCGAATTAATAAATGAGCAACGTCAAAAGATGGAAGAGATCCATGAACAATCACAAGAAGTAGCGGCCATTTCTGAGGAAACCACTGCGGGAACGCAACAAGTAAGCGCTTCGATCCAACAGCAAAATGCCATGATCCAGGATATATGTAAAATTGCCGTTCAACTGGAGGAACAGGCACAAAAACTCAATGAACAGATCCGGCAATTTAAGATAAAGAAAACTTAATATAATAGGGAAAAAGTTGACAACTGGAACATATTCATATAAAATTCCGTTTACTGCCGATTTTTAATGCTCCTTTCAATACTGCGGGATATTTTCTCCAACACGAAAACGCCCAAAATAGTCAAAAATGGAAAATAAAAATTCCCCTTAATTATTTATTGCACCGTATAAAAAGGCCTGCTTCTGCGACAAAGCTCCGGCATTGCAGATATTGCCGGCTTTTTTTATTTGAGGAAAATCCTCTTGTTAAAAATGAAGCATGCCACACCCTCCTTTCTTAGTAATTCCTGTTTGAAAAGTTTTGAAATAATAGGGAAAAAGTTGTCTTTTGATGGAAATATTAGATAGATGGAAATCATTTATTTATTATATGTATGTAAGGAAATAGAAAAAGGAGGGCCTGCTCATGGCCAATGCGTCTATTTTAGTTGTGGAGGACGAAGAAAAAATTGCCCGGCTTCTTGAACTGGAACTGAGTTTTGAAGGATATCAGGTGACAAAAGCGAGCGATGGCATAGAGGCACTGGAGGCTTACCGCAACGGAACCTGGGATTTAATTCTCCTTGATGTCATGCTTCCGGGACTGAGCGGGATTGAATTGTTGCGCCGTATTCGCGCCAATGATTTCGACACTCCCGTGATTCTCCTGACTGCGAAAAACTCCGTTGAGGATAAAGTTTCCGGACTGGATTTGGGTGCGGATGATTATATAACAAAGCCTTTTCAAATTGAAGAACTTCTTGCCCGGATTCGCGCTACTTTACGAATCAAAAAAGTAAGGCAGCAACAACCGCAGGATGAGGATCATTTGCAGCTTGCAGATTTAAAGGTCAATGAAAAAATGCGGGAAGTGGCCAGAGGCGGTCACAATATTGAATTGACAAAAAGAGAGTTTGATCTTCTTGTTTATTTGCTGAAAAATAAACGCCAGGTATTGAACAGAGAGCAAATTGTCGAAGCGGTCTGGGGCTATGATTACTACGGAGATACGAATGTGGTTGATGTCTATATCCGTTATCTCCGCAAAAAAATCGACCTGCCGGAATTTGAACCGTTGATTCATACTGTCCGCGGAGTCGGCTATGTTTTAAAGGAGCAAAAATGAAACTGCCCAAATTGACACTGAGTGATAAAATCAATCTGTATACAGCGGTTCTGTTCATTATTCTGTTAATCATTATGAATATATTTATCTATTATTTATTCAGCCGCATGACAATTGAAAGTGAAAAGGACCGTGCCCATACGGAAGCGGAACTCGTCGTTAAAGGAATGAATGAATCCGTCGGCATCATACCGCAGGGAGACCTGCTGCGTTCCTATGTGCCGGCTGACGGAATGATTCGCATTGTTACCGCAGATTTACAGGGTCCTCCCCCCGTTACCTCTCCAACTGAAAAGGAACTGCCGAAAAGACCGGTAACGTATTATGTGGATGAGCGTGTTGAAACAATTGAGTTTGCCGGGAAAAAGTATACCTTTGTGTCGATGCCCGTGATCTGGGAAAAAGGGGAGGTCGTGAATCTCCAACTGTTCAACAGTTTACAAAGGGAAGTGAATAATTTAAAGACACTTCGCCTAGTCCTGCTTATTGTCACGTTAGCGGTGATTATTCCTGTTCTTATTTCGACAAGATTCCTCAGCAAACTGATTACCACGCCGATCACGTCGCTCATTCAAACGATGCGGCAAATCCGTGAAAGCGGGGAGTTCAGGCGCATTAACGTACGGGGAGAATCGAAGGATGAACTGGCGATGATGGGGGAAACCTTTAATCATATGATTGATATTTTGGAATCAAATGCCAAAAAACAGGCGCAGTTCGCTTCCAATGCTTCCCATGAATTGAAGACTCCGCTGACCATTATCAGCAGTTATGCCAGTCTTTTGAAAAGAAGAGGCAGGACAGAGCCTGAAGTATTTGAAGAGGCGGTGGAAGCAATCCATTCGGAATCGATCCGAATGAAAGAAATGACAGAACAACTTTTGCTGCTGGCAAAGCCGAATGAAAGCTGGATCATTAAAAAAGAACCCCTCTCCTTAGATGAGTTGCTCACCGGCTTGAAAAAATCATTTGAAAAAGCCTATAAACGGGAAATCATATTAAATATTGATGAAAAGGTTACCCTTGAAATGGATAAACAAAAATTAAACCAGCTTCTTTATATATTTTTGGACAACGCCAGGAAATACAGTGAGGAAGTCATTACTGTAAATGTTGGTATGAAAGATCACCTTCCGTTTCTGCAAATTTTGGACAGGGGAATGGGGATTCCGAAAGAGGAATTATCTAAGGTGTTTGACCGGTTTTACCGGGTGGATAAGGCGAGAAGCCGGAAGTTGGGTGGAACCGGACTGGGTCTCTCTCTTGCCAAAGAACTTGCAGATGCCCTCAATATTAAATTAGAGATGGATAGTATTGAAGGAATGGGAACAACGGTGACTTTGTTTTTTGAAAAAGAAGGCGGGAAAAAATAATTTTTCCCGTCGCTTCGTTTTCTCAGCGAAATCTCATTTTCCTCCTTCATAATGAAGAAAATGAAAGAAAATTTGCGGGGTGGAAAAATGAAGAAAAAAGAATTTTGGCTCATAGGGAGTGCGCTTATCGTTGCTGGTCTGATTGCGGTCCTTCTTCTTTGGCAGCCGTTTACAGGAAAAGCTGAACGGCTTACTCAGGAAGATGCAGAGGCTATTGTTAATGATAAATATCCCGGTCTGATTACAGATGGGAAATTAACTGATGATCGCTATATTTTTACCGTTGAACGGGAAGAGGGAGTTTATGAAATTCTCGTTGATGCAAAAAGCGGAGGCGTTCATTCTGTAAAGAGAATAGCAGACGGTAAAACAGACGGGGAAGCTGACGGGAAAAAAGACAACCCGGTACTTTCAGAGGAGGAGATTAAAACGAAGCTTGCCGCTGAGGTGCCTGGCACCGTTCTTGTCCTTGAGAAGATTGAAAATAACGAGACTCCTTATTATAAGGCAACAGTTAAAGACGGAGAAAAGGAAACGATTGTTACCATCAACGGACGGACCGGAGAAATTGAAAAATCAGAGACGGTAAAAGAGCCGGATCCGGTCAAACCTGAAGATCCTGTAAAACGTGATGAGCCGGGTAAACAAGAGGAACCGGTCAAGCGGTTAACATCAGAGCAGGCCGCGGCCATTGCCTTAAAAGAAGTGAAAGGTGAAATCGATGATGTTGAATTCAAGCAAATAAACGGCAATTCTTATTACTTTGTTGAAATAGAAACAGAGGACGATCGGGAAGCTGTCGTGCAAATTGATGCGATAACGGGGGCTGTAAAGTCGCTTACATGGGAAGATTAAAGAAAGCTGG
>JANWJP010000142.1 GCA_025451895.1 Robertmurraya sp. | reverse complement strand
GAAGGCTTTGGCCGACTGCAGCCGCAGCCTGCTTGCCTTTGATCGTTACGGGACGGGCGGGATACCCCAATTTTCTGAAACCGGCGGCGACCGCTCCGGAAGAGACGAGCACCACCTCATGCCCTTTCTGCCTTAAAGCAGCCAGAGCTTCAATATGATCGTTGAATTTTTCCCCGTCGATTTCCCCCAGGGAATTTGTTAATGAACTACTGCCAATTTTGACAACAATTCTGTTTTTTTTCACAGCCTTTGCCTCCCTGTATATTTGCCGACAAATCTATAAGACTTTCATTTCCTTGTTTTTATATTTATCCGTTTTTTCATTTTGGGAGGTATCCACAGTTAAAATGAATACCTTCGTAACACAGTTCCCGCCTTTTCATCAAAAAAGCCCTTTCCACCCTTATAAATTAAGGACGAAAAGGGCTGAGCCTTCCGCGGTACCACCTTGCTTGAATGCATACGCATCCCACTCTTCCGGTTAACGCCCGGTGGACGCCTGTGTTTTGCACAGGACTCTGAAGGCAGGTTCCGCAGCTTGCCTGTGATGAAGCTCCCACCATTATGCTTCACTCTCTGACACGGAAGTGATGCGTACTAGTCCTTCATTAACGTTCCTCAATATCATTATTATCTTAAACCGGCAGACATTCCACCTGCATTTCCGCCTCAAAAGAACGCTTTTGCAAATTGCAGGACATTGTCCTCTTGCCTGTAATCAAACAGACGATTCCCCATAAAAGGGGGTTCATTTTATTATCACCGTGTATTAAAAAATTGTCAAGAATATTATCAGAAAATAATATTTAATTGAAGCAGAGAACGCTTTCAAAAAGATTACACGGAAACAGAGTCCTCTTCAGTAATTGTGTTTTCAGATTGTAAAGGCTCGTCTGCCAACGGGAAAATGATCTCAAAGGTTGTTCCTGTTCCTTCTTTACTGTGAACCTCGAGCCTCCCGCCCATTTCTTTAATAATTCGCAGACACACCATCAGGCCGAGGCCCGTCCCCTTTTCTTTTGTAGAATAGAAAGGAAGTCCAAGATTTTCTATTTGTTCTTCATTCATCCCTTCGCCGTTATCGGAAATGTAAATCACTGCCTCTCTTTTTGATTTAACAGCCGTTATGACTATTTTTCCCGAATCGGAGATGGCCTCGATTCCGTTTTTAATTAAATTGATCAATAGTTGTTGCAGTCTGCCGGGATCTCCGTTGATATAAACAGGTTCTTCATAATTGAAGATAATTTCCACGTTTCTTAAATTGGCGTATGAGCTGAGGGCATTGGTAGAACGTTTAATTTCCGTCACCACATCCATTGTCTGGTGCCTTTTCACATTTGTCTCTCTGCCAAGTGACAGATAGTCATTGATAATCGAATTCGCTCTGTCCAACTCCTCCAGACAGATAAAGACATATTGTTTTTCATCTTTTGACAAATTTTCCGATGCAGATAACAGTTGGATAAAACCGCGCACACTGGTCATCGGATTGCGGATTTCATGGGCGACACTGGCGGCCAGTTGTCCGACAACATTCAATTTTTCAGTTTTTTGAATGTCCTGAACGAGTTGTAGTTTTTCCCGGTGCGATTCAATTAAGAATACAACGAGCCAGGTGACCACACTGCTTTCCAGGATAAATAAAATACTCGTGACAAATACTGTGTATGAAAAAGATATTTCCAATAAAAATAATCCCAGTAACAACAAGAAAGTGGAAATTGAAAAAATGAAGGTGGCAGACACCCACATTTTCTTTTTCGTATTCCACTCCTGATAAGAATGAGCAAATAATTGAATAAGCGCAGTCATTATTATTAACACGATAAAAGCAGGAACCATTCCCCAGCCGCCCAAAATGACACGAACGAGCAAATAGAAGAATGTCACTGCCAGTCCGACAATATTTCCACCGTAAACATACGCAAAATAGAGCGGCACCATGCGTAAATCAAGGATAACCCCATCGTCTACTTCTATCGCAAACACCTGGGCAAGTCCGGATGTAAGCATTAAAATTAAAGCAAAAATCAGTGTTCTTTTCTTTTTATTCGGCTGATCATTAAAAATAGCCAAATACAGCACGGTTGGAAATAGAACCATCAGTGCCTGCAATAATATGTGTTCTATTTGAATTTGCATTGGTACCAAACCTTCTATTCAATTTCTTAAAAATAATTTATTTACGCATGAATAGATAAATTTTGATTATTCAGTCAAAACCCCTATTTATAATCTTACCTTGTTTTTGTCAGTTTCACAATATGATAATAAACGTCTTCATTGAAAAACTATCACTATTTTATGAGATTTTGGTATATTTAAATTATGGTTTCCTATTTGCAAAGAACAAAAAGGAGGCATAAATTTGGAATAAAGCAAGCGGGTTTTAATAACACAAGCACAAAAGTGCAGGCAAATCTGCATGCTGACGGAAAACAGCTTTACTCACAGAATAAAAAGGGGGAAGTACATTTTGCAGACATTATTTCGGCATAAAGGAAACAGCCTGTTTTTTATCATGGCCGTGATTTTTGCGATTACTATAATGCCCGTCGAAGCATTGGCTTCAAACAACGGCGATTCGCTCAAATTAAACGAAAAATATTCAGCTGAACTGGAAAAATGTATTGACGGCGATACAGCCATTTTTAAAATCGGAGAGGAGTC
This sequence comes from Robertmurraya sp., assembly GCA_025451895.1. Lineage (GTDB taxonomy): Bacteria > Bacillota > Bacilli > Bacillales > Cytobacillaceae > CALKIU01. The sequence continues at coordinate 14,373 of JANWJP010000142.1, read as the reverse complement.
ATTTAAAACACGCTTTCTTTATATAGACGCACCTGAAAGCACTACCAGACACGACCCCTATGGAAAAGAAGCCGCGGAATTTACCTGCAGCAAGCTGAACGAAGCTAAAGAAATTGTTTTGGAAACGGACGGAGACGAACTATATGACAAGTATAACCGCCTCCTCGCGTGGATATGGGTTGACGGAAAACTCCTTCAGGAGGAACTTACGAAGAACGGACTAGTAAAGATGTTCTACGATTACGGAGACTATAAATATGAAGAGCAGCTTCACGCAGCGATGGAAGAAGCTAAACAGGAAAAAAGAGGATTGTACGAAAAAGAAACAAACGGATTCTTAAGACTGATGCTTTTTAATGGTGCAGTTGTCCTCGCAGTGATCATCGGTGTTTTGATTGCCAAGAAAATTAGATGATGACTATTATTTCCATTTTTTTTAAAAACATTCGGCAGGGAACAAAACGTTCTCCTGCCGAAACATTGTTTATCCGTTTATTTCCGCTGCTCTGTCCGCAAGAACTTTTAGCGTTACATCATCCATGGGCGGATTATGGAGTCCCGCTCTTACATCACGATAATACCTTTGCAGCGGACATTTCATGGACAAGCTTCCCGCACCGACCACTCTCATGGCTAAATCGACAATTTTTATGGCTGCATTTGTAACGCTGTATTTGACTGCTGCCAATTCGGGACCGAGCCCGCTGCGTTTTTCTGGATGGGCTGAATCCCAAAGTCCGGCAACGGAATACAGAAAATGCTTCGACTGCATATGAAGAATCTCCATTTCCCCAATTCTGTTCTTTACCTCGGGCAATTGAATAATCGGTCCTGTAATGCTGTTTGGAGAGTAGCGCTTTGCAAAATCAACAGCATAATTTTTGGCTGCACCGGCAATTCCCAGGTAGCAGGCGGGAACATGAAGAAGTCCGCCGTTCGGGGCTTTTTGTCCCGGCCGGATCTTTTCGACAAAAGCCTCTTTCTCCAACCGGACATTTTCAAGAAGGAGGTCATGGCTGGCTGTACCACGCATAGCCAAACTGTCCCATGTTTCCTCTATATGAACTCCTTTTGTCATCCGCGGAATTAAGAAATTTCCTGTTTCTCCGGTCTCTGCGATCGTCGCACTTACAATAAAATAATCAAGCATTGGGGCGAGGGTGGTAAATACTTTTCTCCCGTTAATAATCCAGCCATCTCCGCTTTTTTCAGCGGCCGTCACCGGTTTTCCCCCTCTTGTCGGGCTCCCCGTTTCCTTTTCGCTTGCCGCAGAATTAATTAACGCCCCTGTGCTAATCTCCTTAACAAGAAATGACAGAGTTTCCTCCGGCCATGTTTTTTTCTCAAACAAATTGTAAACTACACTCATATGCCAGCCCATTGACAAAGCTGTTGACCCGTCCCCCGCCGCCATTTCCTCCTGTAGTCGAACCAGTTCATACAAAGAGATTTCAACCCCTCCGTACTCCCTGGGAATTGTCAGCATCGTATATCCTGAATCAATCAGTTCCCGTATATTTTCAAAAGGAAATAATCCCTTTTCATCAATTTCCGACGCTCTTTTATGAAACCGCACTGAAAACTCTTTCATTATTTTCAGCCGTTCGCCCGGCGTTTCGACTGCCAAGAAATTCAATTCTTCCATCCCCTTTTTTAGAAGCCTTGTCCACCTTTCTTCCATTATTAAACAGAAAACAGTGAAAGGCAACAAAAAACAGAAAGGTGACAGGATGAATGTTTAATTTTTTCTTCCTTTTCAAAATTGTTTTCGGGAGACTTGTCCAAACACAAATTCAAATCATTCATAGGATATAAAGAAAAGCGGAGGGAAGGAAGGTGATATTCTCCGTTTATCAAAAAGATTAACATGAATTATTCCGTGTTGTTCGTCAAACGGTTTACTTTTTGTCGAGGATATTTTTCATAAAATAATCCGCCGGCATCCAGTTTGCTTCATTCCATTTTGCGCCGCCAGATGCGCTGATTTGTTTCACTCTTAAAATGAACGCCCAAAAAAAACAGCTTCCCCGGAACAAAAAGATATAAGCAGTTTACGGGGAAGCCTGTTTTATAAAAAAATGCCGGAATGCAGATATGGGGTGTTGAAGAAGGCAGGAGAACATTTTACTGTTTTTTTCAGGGACATTCTTTTGCAGATTCATTTTCCTCTCCTTCATACATATGCAGCCCCGGATTCTTTGCCGCGCTGATAAACCTCCTGATTTTCTTAAGATCTTTCTTGCCGTCCGTTTCTACTCCGCTGCTGACATCCACCATATATGGCCTGACTTTACAAATCGCGGTACGGATATTACCTTCATGAAGGCCGCCTGCAAGTATTATTTTTTTGCCATGAAACTTTCCCTTTTTCAAAAGCCCCCAATCAAAAGGAAGTCCGGAGCCGCCGCGATATTTGCCGGCAGGACTGTCAAGAAGAACATATTCACAATCATAAGAGGATATTTTTTCTAAATCCCGGACGGTTGTAACGCTGATCGCCTTGATAACCGGTAAAGTGAATTTCCGGCAAAACTCCGGCGGTTCATCACCATGCAGCTGAATGGCTGTTAATCCTGCCTCCGAAGCGATTCTTTCAATATTTTCCACTGATTCATTGACAAAAACCCCGACTTTTAACAAATCAGCCCGAAGTTCAGAAATTATTTTTTTTGCCGCAGCAGGAGCAATTTTTCTCCTGCTTTCGGCAAATACGAATCCAAGCGCATCCGCTCCTTGTTCAGCCGCAAATACAGCAGTCCTTATATCGGTAATTCCGCAAATTTTCACTTTCATACAACCGGCTCCTTTGGAAAGGGGATTTTCAATGCTTTTATGGCTTTCCCAACATAATTATGGCGCATTAAAGTCTCCCCCACCAAAATTCCGTCCGCTCCCGCAGCTGCAACTCTTTGCACATCGGCTCCGGTTTTGATCCCACTTTCACTGATCAGGAACCGGCCTTCTTTTTTAATGGTCGGTGCAAGTTTTTCCGTAATGCTTAAATCCACTTCAAAAGTCTTAAGATTGCGGTTATTTACTCCGATTAAACGATTTCCGGTCCTGAGCGCCCGCTCAGCCTCTTCTTCATTATGGACCTCCAACAAAACTTCCATTCCCTTTTCCAAAGCATACTCATACAGATCCATAAGTTTCTCATCATTCAATGCGGCTGCAATTAAAAGAACGATATCCGCACCGGCTTGCTCCGCCGCATCAATCTGCACACGGTCAATGATAAAGTCCTTGCATAAAATCGGGATATTCACAGCCTCCCGGACCCGCTCCAAATCTGAATAGGAACCTTTAAAAAAGAGATTGTCCGTCAGCACGGAAACCGCGTCTGCCCCTGCCTCTTCATAGGCTTTTGTCTGTTTGACCGGATCCTTGCCGGTATTGATGTCACCTTTTGACGGGGAGGCTCTTTTAAATTCAGCAATCAACGACACTCTATCCGCCTTTTCAAGAATTGAAATAAACGATTTTTTCTCTTTCTTTCTTGGCCCGGACACACCGGCTGTATAGGCCGTTTGTTGTAAACTTTTTTTCTTCCCGGCAATAATTTTGTCTAAAATCGTCTCCATTTACATCACCCCCAGATGGTAGGATTGGCTCCTTTTCCTTAGTCCTTCCAGTTTCTCCATGGCCGCTCCGGAATCAATGCTTTCCCTGGCCAGTTCAATTCCGTCCTGAATAGTGGCCGCTTTTCCATTCGCAAAAATCCCCAAGCCGGCATTTAAGAGAACAATATCCCGGTAAGCTCCTTTTTTTCCTTTTAAAACGTTTAATAAAATTTCCGCATTTTCTCTTGGATTGCCGCCTCTGATCTCGTCATTGCCATAGATCGGGAGACCCGCCTCTTCAGGATGGAAAGTTCTGTTGTAAATAGTTCCGTTTTCTAAAACAGCGAGATGATTCTCTCCTGCAAGAGAAGCTTCATCCATATAACCCGCACCGTTGATAACGACGGCTCTTTTGCGGCCCAAAGTTTTCAATACTTCTGCAAATACATTTAATAACTCGCGGCGGTAAATTCCAAGAAACTGGGAATCAAGTTCAACCGGGTTCGTCAACGGCCCGATGAGATTGAAAATGGTCGGAATCCTTAAATCCCTGCGCACCTTGACAATCCGTTTTGTTTTCGGATGTACGTAAGGAGCAAACAAAAATGTTATGCCAAGGTCTTGGAGCAGTTCCTCTGAAGCTTGGGGAGGAAGACTCAGGTTCACCCCCAATTCTTCCAATACGTCAGCACTGCCCGCCTTGCTTGATACACTGCGGCTTCCGTGCTTGGCAACCGGAATTCCGGCCCCGGCAATGACAAATGCTGAAGTTGTACTGATATTAAACGTCTTTAAACCGTCTCCTCCGGTTCCGCAATTATCCATCACGTTGGGGATGGATGCCCTGAACGGAACAGCCCTTTTTCTAAGGGCTTTTACAAGTCCAACAATTTCTTCCACCGTTTCCCCCTTCGTTTTTAAACCGATTAAAAATGCCCCCAGTTCACTGTCGGTGATATCCTCCGAAAAAACGAGATTCATTGCTTCTTCCATTTCTTGTTCATTTAAGGACTTTCCTTCTGATAAACGTTCCAATACTGTTCTCATTTTGTAACTCCTCCCCGGATTAATTTTGTAAAATTTTCAAGGATAAATTTTCCGTCTTCCGTTTCAATGGATTCAGGATGAAATTGCAGCCCGAATAAAGAATGCTGCCTGTGCCTGATAGCCATCACTTCCCCGTCATCCATAGAAGTGCCTGTCACCTCAAAACAGTCAGGAAGTGAATGTTTGTCGATGACGAAAGAGTGGTAACGCACAACGTTAATCGGACTTTTGAGGCCTTCGAACAGTTCTCTGCCTGTATGGGCCAGGGGGGAAATTTTTCCGTGCATCACTTGATCGGCCTCTTTGATCTCTGCACCGAAAGCATAAGCGATCGCCAAATGACTGAAACTTATTCCAAGAATCGGGACGGTTTGATAAAACTCCCTCACCACATCAACATAAATCCCTTCCGGATCCGGCCGTCCCGGACCAGAAGATAAAACAATGGCCGCGGGGTTCAATTTTCTTATATTCTCTAAAGAAATCCGGTCACTTCTTTGCACTACGATTTTTTCACCCTGTTCACCAAAATATTGGTACAGATTAAACGTAAATGAATCATGATTATCGATTAGCAAAATCATCTTTCATCCTCCAAAAAAGCTTTCATTTTATAAAAGGTCTCGTCATACTCTTTTTCAGGTACAGAATCCTGGACAATTCCTGCTCCTGCCTGGATATAGGCTCTATTATTCTTAATAAGCATTGTCCGGATGGCTATGGCAAAATCCATATTGCCGTTTGCGGACAGATAACCGACCGCTCCTGAATAAAAGCCGCGTTGAAGCTGTTCCAGTTCATTAATAATTTCCATTGCCCGGAGTTTTGGCGCCCCTGATACCGTTCCGGCCGGCAAGCAGGAAATCAACGCATCAACCGGAGTGTGTTCCTCTGATAATTCCCCGCTCACTTCCGAAACAATATGCATGACATGCTTGTATTTCTCAACCGCCATGTACTTATCAACTTTAACTGTTCCAAACCGGCATATGCGGCCCAGGTCATTCCGGCCCAAATCAACGAGCATCCGGTGCTCCGCCAGTTCCTTTTCATCCTGAAGCAATTCCTTTTCCAGAGCCGCATCTTCTGAAGGAGTGTTCCCCCTCGGCCTCGTTCCGGCAATCGGCTTTGTCATCACCCTTTTCCCCGTTACTTTTATCAAGCTTTCCGGAGAAGCGCCGGCAACGGAATAATCGCCGAAATCAAAATAGTACATATATGGTGACGGGTTTTCGATGCGGAGTCTGCGGTAAAATGAAAACGCGTCACCTTTAAAATCTGCTGTCATGCGCCGGGAAAGAACCACTTGCAACACGTCTCCGTTTTCAATAAACCTTTTTGCCGTATTTACTTTCTCAATAAATTCCTCCCGCTTCATCGATTCTTCATAGGAATAAACGCGGAACGGCCGCTGCTCAGCCTCTTTCCCATTTTGAATAAGCTGTTTCGTCCGATTCAACCGGAATTGCAGCCTGGCAAGAGTCGTTTCCTTCGCCAGTGGAATTCCAATCAGAAATACCTTTTCTTTCAGGTGGTCAAAAACAACCACTTCCTCAAACATCATTAAGTGAACATCCGGAACCCCCAGCTCATCTTTTTGCGCTTTTGGTATTTGTTCATAATGGCGGACAACATCATAAGTGACAAAACCAACCGCACCGCCAATAAAAGGAATTTCTTCATTCAGATTTTGAAACTTCTCCGGTAATATCGTCTTTAAGAGTTCTAAAGGTTTTTCGGAAAACGATTTTACCCCATTTTTTGAAATGAGCAGGGTTCCATACGGAAACCCCTTTAATTCATAGGATGGGTTTGTGCCGATAAAAGAAAATCTTCCTGATTTCTCGTGTTTTAGCGAACTTTCCAAAAGAAATTTCTTTCTTCCCTTCAATCTTTGAAAAATCGAAACAGGAGTTAAACAATCACCTTGCAATTCTTCAATTAAAATCTCCCTGCCGTCCATCTCCGTTTTCATCTGTGTGACTCCTTTCATTTTTTTCTTGGAACTTCTGGCCATGTCCCGTGCCGCTTCATTTTGAATTGAAAATAAAAAATCCTCTATAAACACTTCTGTCTGTGTTTATAGAGGACGATACAATATGACCGCGGTGCCACCTCCATTGGAGCAGCCAAACTGCTCCCGCTTCAGGTTCGCAAAATGCCGGGCTGCTTGTTTTTACCCACAATCCCGTTCCCATTTTGTAAACCCTATCCTTTTAACGGCGGAATCCCGTTCGCCCCTACTGCATTTTCAGGGCGACTCTTGTAAGCCCATTCCATTAAACGCTTCATACCGGCTCTCACCTTATCCGGCTCTCTGTAATGGAGCTGTTTTAATGTACTCCTCTTACGCAACGATTTATCATTTTTCATTTTTCTCAAAACAAAAAGGGCCTCTCTCCTGTAAAGGACGAGAGACCCCGTGGTGCCACCTTCATTAGCTAATCATAGCTCACTCATTAAGATATCATCATGCAACAAATGATAATATCCGTCTCTTGTAACGATGAGACTGTTCGCCAAAGCCTACTGCCGCTAACGGGTTCGGTTTGGAGGCTCAGAAGTCCATTCACTCAGGCTTCCACACTGATTTGCACCAACCATCAGCTCTCTGAAGCTTCCGCCGGAGCTACTCCTCTTCGTCAACGCCTAACATATACGTAAACAGATTGTTAACATTTATTGGTTTAAATAATAAACAGATTTTGTGAAAAAGTCAATCACTTTTAAATTATTTTTTCATTTTATGATTTTTCCCAGCAATCCGGCCAAGTTTACTTTGTGTAGTTTGCAGCATTTTGGCAAATAGTAAAGATAGTCTAATAAAAAAATCATGATTAATTAACCATTTTTTGAAAAAACTGAAGTTTTTAAACCAGATGTTTACTATCAAGTAAACCAAAACTCTTTCCATTAAGGGGGGAATGCCATGGATTACAGCGAACGCTCACTTTTTCGAAAAGTGGCCCTCTTTTCTTCAAGCCCCTCTGATAAAAAAAGGGGCAAGAAAATGGCTGTTATTTCATTATCATCGATTCCGCTTATCATGACACTGGGGAATTCGATGCTTATCCCCGTTTTGCCGGTAATGAAAAAAGAATTGGGAGTGTCATCTTTTCAGATCAGTTTGATCATCACCGTTTATTCACTTGTCGCAATCATCCTCATTCCGATTGCGGGGTTTCTCTCGGATCATTTTGGCAGGAAAAAGGTGATCATTCCAAGCTTAATCATTGCGGCGGCAGGAGGCTTGATTTGCGGATGGGCAGCTTGGAAAGCAAAAAATCCTTATGGACTGATTTTAGCCGGCAGGGCTTTAAAAGGCATCGGGGCAGCCGGGGCGGCACCCATCGTCATGCCTTTAGTCGGAGACATGTTCAAAAATGAAAAAGACGTCAGCAGCACCCTGGGAGCAATAGAAACATCAAATACACTCGGAAAAGTATTAAGTCCGGTTTTAGGCGCTTTTTTGGCCGGTTTCCTTTGGTTCATGCCTTTTTTGATATTCCCCGTATTATGTGTTTTTTCAATTATCTTAATGGCCGTTTTTATAAAAAGAGGTAAAACCGAATACGAACCGGTTCCATTTAAAGTATTCCGACAACGGATTAAAAAGATCTTCAAATATAACGGGAGATGGCTTTTGTCCATTTTTCTCAATGGAGTTATTATTATGTTTATCCTTTTTGGAGTGCTTTTTTACTTAAGTGAAATCCTTGAAAAAGATTATGCCATTACCAATCTGAAAAAGGGCCTTTTTCTGGCGATCCCTTTGGGAGCCATATGTATTTCTTCATTTGTCACCGGGAAGGTAATTAAGGAAAATAAAGTGCTGATGAAGTTTATTACCCTGGCAGGAATGATTTTGCTGACAGGGTCGATTATTCTGTTAACTTTTTCCGAAAAGTTATGGTTTATGATTTCCATGTTCATTATTGGCGGCATCGGGATTGGAGCCGGTCTGCCCTGCCTTGATTCCCTGATTACAGACGGAATTCGCAAGGAACAACGCGGAACAGTCACATCATTTTATAATGCAATGCGTTTTGTCGGAGTGGCTGCAGGACCACCGGCCGCAGCAATAATGATGAAGTCTCTGCCGGAAGGAATTTTTTACATTTTAGGCGGAATCAGCTTGCTGGCCGTCTTTATCACCATGTTTGGAATCAGACCGGAAAAAGAGAAAGCTTGATGTAATAAGTATCAACACTGCAAATCTTTAAAAGACTGACATGAAAATTCATGAACCGTACATATTAACAAATGTACATAGCAATAGCATTGAATAAAAAGAATTTTGGAGGGAATTTTATGGATGCAAATCGTGTAAAACAAATCCTTTCTTCTTCAGCAGATATTAAGGTCGAATACAACGGTGCCTCTGTGTGGATTGACCGGCTCAATGAAGACGGACGGACTGCCACCATTCACTTAAGAGGACCGCTGGAAGAAAGAACAACAGTGGCTATTGCCGATCTAAAAGAAGTTGACTAGAAAAGAAATCCCCTTAAACGGGGATTTTTAAATTTCTTCGCAATATTTCCGGCTAAAGTGCGTTTTTTTCGAAAAACGATTTTTTCAGTTGCGGCAAAATCAACTAAATATTTTTGTAGAGCTGAAACATATTTAGTTTTTAAGCGAAAAAACATGACCATTTTTTCTGGTCCTCGATTGGAAAAACTTAAGTTGGGTTATGGCTTGCATGTTATTTTACAGAAAACCGAAGTTTTGCCTGTCATGTTTGGATGACCATGGCTAATTCCCCTTTTACACACGCTTTTAGGGCCAAAAAGTAAAAGCTGTCCCCAAATATAAGGATACAGAACGTACAAGGGCCGGCGGAAAAAATTATCTCCGGCAAACGACGTTCCAATCCCAAGGAGCAGCTTTTTATGTTTGGCAATTTTTAATTATTTGACTCAAAAGCCAATATGGTTTTATCCGTTCACAGTTTCAAAAAGTTCACAGCCCTCTTGTACAAGCAGCTTACAATTTCCGCCGCATTTTTCTTTTAACTCTGCGCAGTTAATGGAGCCATACTTATTCTTAACCGCTTCAAGCCATGCTTTTGTTGTCCTTTTTACTTTCTCGTTTACATGCGGCGGTTCATCTGCAGAGTATCTCTTGGCGATTGCCATACATCCGCCGATCACTACTCCGCATGTATCTTCGCTGTACATTCCTCCGCCAAAACTTGCGGCTAATTTTAAGGCGTCATCATTCAAACCCAAATTATAATAATCATTCGCAGCTCTTAAGGTTGCTTCGGAACAAACATAGGTGATTGTATCCGGCCAATCCTTTATATACTTCACCACTTCATCTTTCAACATTATTTTGACCTCCTTTAATAAACTTTCGGGGCCGATTCTAAGATGTCGTATTTTTTTGATTATTCCAGTTTAGCCAAGCATAAATAATAATCAAAAAAACCAAATTATTCTATTTCCTTCCTGTTTATATTATATCACTAACAGATTCATATGAAATGAATACTTTGTGAAAAAAATAACAAACAGAGAGACTTGATATACCGGATAGTTTCTTATTTGTAAAAAATTTTTATTTTTGGAATGGATTGTTTATCAGGATTTTTATCACTAGAGCCCCAAAAGATTTCAAATAATTGACACAATCACCGTTTTATCCGTGACTAATGTCACAATTATTTATGTAATTAACATCTATACTGTATTTGAAAATAATTCTCACCAAATGTTCCAAATACCTTAGAAGTCACATTTGTTGATAAATACTGCAAGTTACAATCAAACTTGGAGGCGGAGAAAAAATGAGCGAATTAATTAATAACCGTATTGCAATATCAAAGGAAAAATCAGAACGCCGGGAAATGCTGAAACAGATTATTAAAGAACTTCACGACGGGAAGAGTGTCGAAGAGGTAAAAGCAAAATTTGAGGAGGCGGTTGGTGACGTTACCGTCTCAGAAATCTCGCAAATGGAACATGACCTGATGGTTGAAGAAGGGATCCCCGTTGAAGAAATACAGCGGCTCTGTTCCGTGCATACGGCAGTGTTTAAAGGATCAATAGAGGAAATCCACCTTTCGGAAAAGCCGGAAGAGCAGCCCGGGCATCCTGTTCATACATGGAAAGCGGAAAATAAGGAGATTGATATGCTGGTCAATTTTAAGCTTTCCCTTCATAAAGACCGTTTTGAAAAAGAAGACAGCGACGAAAACCGTTTCAAACTGCTCGAAGATTTAAATCTGCTGTTGGATGTGGACAAACATTATTCCCGAAAAGAAAATCTCCTTTTCCCATACCTGGAAAAGTACGGAATAGAAGGTCCGACAAAAGTCATGTGGGGCGTCGATGACAGAATCCGTGCATCCATTAAATCCGTTAAACAGAAATTAAGCAATTACGATGGCCGCAAAAACGAAATTATCGCCGACCTTGATGAAGTGATCTCCGAAGTAAATGAAATGATTTTTAAAGAAGAAAATATTCTTTTTCCAATGGCCCTGGAGACATTAACAGAGGATGAATGGGTGCAAATTGCCGCCGAAAGTGATGAAATTGGTTATTGTTTAATCTCTCCGCAAGAAGTTTGGCAGCCTGTCCGACACCATTTAGAGAAAGACAATACCATGGGAACCGCTGAAGATGGCTACATTCATTTTGAAACAGGCATATTATCCCTGAAACAACTTGAAGCTCTTTTGAACCATCTGCCTATTGATATTACTTTTGTTGACGAAAATGATATTGTCCGATATTTTTCCCAGGGACCGGAACGGATTTTTGCACGGACAAAAGCGGTCATTGGCCGGAGTGTGCAAAACTGTCATCCCCCGCAAAGCGTCCATGTGGTTGAAAAAATAGTCGCCGACTTCAAGTCCGGAGCAAAAGACTCTGAGGATTTTTGGATTCCTTTTAAAGACATGTATGTGTATATCCGTTATTTTGCAGTCAGGGATGAAAACGGCAAATACCTGGGCACTCTTGAAGTAACGCAAAATGTAGCTGATATTCGTAATTTAAAGGGAGAAAAACGAATCCTTTCCTGAAAAAATGAAAACCCTTGAACAGAAATTTTTCTGCATTCAAGGGTTTTTTTATTGGGTGTTATTATTCTAAAATTTCAGAGTCGAAAATCTTTAGTTTTGCAAGAATAATTTAATATCTGAGTGTAGCCTTTAGTCTTTTCGGATACAGAAAAAGCTCAAGTGCATCCCGAAGATCAGATACGACGGCATCTGCGTTGAGCAGGGCTCCGGGAGAGCATCCTTCCCTTCCCATGATGCAAATGCCCGCCGCAGCCTCTTTGAGCATATATTCATCATTTTTACCGTTACCAACAGCGGCGGTTTGTTGAGCTCCAAGCTTTTTGATTAACGCACGTTTTTCTTCTCTCTCATCTCCCTTTCCCATTTGGACAATTTTAACAGGCAGTCCTTCCATTTCTCGTTCGACCGTTCCAAATGTATCAGCAGTAATGACAAAAATTTCTAGCTGATTGGAGAGTTGATTGATTAACTTGGCGCTCCCCTCGAGAAGGCGTCCGTCTCTAGCAAGAGTTCCGTTAAAATCAAGAACTAAATATTTTATTTCAAGTGTGCCGAAACCGGGAATATCAATCGTCATCATACGATTACTCCTTAAATTTCTGTGTTTTTCCTGCAATCTGCTTCCTCAGATGCAAGTATAGACCATTATTTGAAAATTGGCGATAACAGAAGGTGCTGACCTGCGGTTTGTATATCCTTCCAAATCGCAAGAATGATATTTCCTTCTTTAATGACTTCCATCCCCAGGCAAGGAAACACTTCATTCACTGCTTGTCTGCCTGCCGCTGCCGTATCTACACAAATGGCGCTCAGTTCCCGTTCGTCATCTTCTGTCAGCCCGTCACCTTCCGTATGCTTCATCCATTTTTCCCCGACCATTTGCTCAAATGCTTTAATCATTTCATTAAATCGTTTCTCTGCAGTTTCTATTTGTTCAAATACAAATTTGCTCCGCCCGGGGATCACATCCCAGGATACAGCACGTTTATCAGCCAGTTCTCTTGCTTCTTCGAAAAAGTGGCGGCACATACCGATTACTATCGCAGTAAAAGAAGTCTGCGAGAATGGCAAAAACGGAAAATTGTAAATGGGTTCTTCAGAAAAAGACAGTTTCTCATAAATACTAAACGTCCTTTCCTTGGGGACGAATGCGTTTTCGGTTATTATTGTATGACTTGCGGTACCATTTAAACCGAGGGCGTTCCAGTCCTTTATAATCTTGATCTGATTTGGTGCCAAAGCTACGGACCTGATTTGTCCGTCTTCTTCTCCCGTCTCATCCTCAATCACACAATTTGCCGTAAAAGTCGTTGCATGAGGTGCACCCGAACAATATCGCCAATTCCCTGTGACGTAATACCCTCCATCTTTTTTTACAGCCTTTCCCGTTGCCTGTCCGCTTCCGGCAATCACAGCATTTTCCGGATAAAAAATTTCCCTGCCTGCCTCCTTTGTCAGGCTCGAAACAAAAAATCCGCCTCCGGCGCCTATCGTAACAAGCCAGCCAAAACTTCCGTCAATTTTTGCAGCTTCGGCAAAAATTTTTAATGCTTCCGGCAGCGGAGTCAAATTTCCGCCAAATTCTTTTGGAACAAATAATTTAAAAAGGCGGTGCTTATAAATATATGCTAAGACTTCCGGAGATAATTCCCCAGTTGTTTCATTCACCTTTGCCTGTTCGCGGATAAGATTAACAATTTGCGGTTCAAACATTCTTTCCTGCCCCTTTCAAATACAATTACTGACGCAACAATTATAACGTGAACTACCCTTCACTTACCACCCTTGCGGGTTGCTTGAAGTGGTGGCTTCCCGGGTAATCCTGTCTAACGATAAGAAATTGACCGGGCTAACCCTCTCGTTCCGAAAGTTATTCTTCGTTATGTTAATAAGCGCAATCCTTCATTTTTGATATTGATTGCTGAATTGTGATCACGATCTAATACAAAGCCGCAAAAACATTCATATACACGTTCAGATAATGGCATTTCTTTTCCTTTGCCACAACAAGAACATTTCTTGGCAGATGGAAACCATTTATCTATTTTGAAAAGCTGCTTCCTTGTTTTTCAGCTTGTATTCTAAGAAAGCAGTGAACATGCCCCAGCCGTTATCATGAACGCTTTTTCCAAAGTTGAGGGCTTGAGACATACTTTTCATGTTTAAGTCCTCAATAATCACAGCGTCATAGTTTGTTGCTGACTCTTTTGACTTATGATTAAAAAAGTTTCTGCGCTGATTCGCTGTCTTTACATGCAGCTTAGCTACTTTCAGGCGTTGCTTTTCCCATCGTGCAGAACCTCTCTTTCTTCGGGAAAGAATTCGTTGTGCTTTTGCTAATTTGTTTAAGGCTTGCCGTTAGTAACGCGGGTAATTGGCTTTCTCACCCTGTTCACTCCCGACATATAGACCATCCATAGCAAAATCCAAGCCAACAGCTTTCTGAATTTTCACTGACTGAATATCTTTCTCGTATTCTGTCAAAATCGAAATATAGCATTTACCTGTCTTTGTTTTAGAAATAGTACAAGATTTGATTTTATATTCGGCAGGTATTTCTCTATGCTGCTTCATTTTTATTGGCTTTTCGGCAGTTCGATATGACCATTTTCCAGCTTAATATTGCCATTGACCATGTTAGTTGTGTAAGATTGTTTTTTTTCTTGCTTTTGAATTTAGGAAACTCCGCGCGATTTTCAAAAAAGTTCTTATAAGCATTTTGCAAATTGATTT
>JANWJP010000141.1 GCA_025451895.1 Robertmurraya sp. | reverse complement strand
ATTACGGTCTTTCGCAAAGCCTGAATATTTCCCGGAAGGAAGCGGGTCAATTTATTGAAAAATATTTGCAAACCTATCCGGGGGTTCACGAATATATGGAGAATATCGTCCGGGAAGCGAAGGAGAAGGGCTATGTTTCAACATTGCTTCAGCGAAGAAGATATATTCCGGAAATAACAAGCAGAAATTACAATCTTCGCAGTTTTGCGGAACGAACAGCAATGAATACCCCGATTCAGGGAAGTGCGGCCGATATTATTAAAAAGGCTATGATTGATATGGCCGCCCGCCTTGAAAAAGAAGGCTTGAAAACCCGGCTTCTTTTGCAGGTTCACGATGAGCTGATTTTTGAAGCTCCTTTGGATGAAATTGAAGTATTAAAGAAAATTGTACCAGAAGTGATGGAAAACGCTATTGAACTTAAAGTTCCGTTAAAAGTGGACATCTCATACGGACCTACATGGTTTGATGCAAAATAACAGTTTAAGGCGGCAATTGCCGCCCGCTTGTTACTTCGTAAGGAGGGAAATTTTGCGTTGCCAGAATTACCTGAAGTGGAAACGGTGCGCAGAACTCTTGAAGCTTTAGTTGTCGGAAAAAAGATCGAAAGGGTTACGGTCATGCTTCCGAAAATGATCAAGCTTCCTCAAGAGTCTGCTCAATTCCGGGAAGCACTTATTGGTCAAGAGATTAAAGGAATCGGGAGAAGAGGCAAATTTTTAATTTTTCGTACAACAGATTTCAGTTTGGTTTCCCATCTGCGCATGGAGGGAAGATACGGGCTATTTAACAGTGATGAACCTGTTGCAAAACACACTCATGTTATCTTTCATTTTGATGACGGAACGGAGTTGAGATACAGCGACGTCAGAAAGTTCGGCACGATGCATCTGTTTGAGAAAGGCGATGAACATAAGGAACAACCTTTAGCAGACCTTGGCCCGGAACCGTTTTCTGACGGATTTACTGTGAAAGACTTAAAAATAAGACTTGCTAAAACACGGAGAAATATAAAGACAACTCTATTAGATCAAAGAGTAGTTGCCGGCTTGGGGAATATTTACGTGGATGAAACTCTGTTTAAAGCGAAAATTCATCCGGAACGGGCCGCCGACAGTTTAACTGATGAAGAAATAAACGTTCTTCATCAGAAAATTATTGAAACATTGGCAGAAGCTGTAGAAAAAGGCGGGAGCACAGTCCGCTCATACGTAAACAGTCTGGGGCAAATCGGCATGTTTCAACTGGAACTGTTCGTATATGGACGGCGGGGAGAAGATTGCAGGCTGTGTAAAACGCCTCTGGAAAGAATCGTTGTCGGGGGACGGGGAACCGTCTTTTGTCCGGTCTGCCAGAAGAAAGAATGATAGAGAGGATAGAAAGTCTCTCTTTATATAAACCGGGAAGGAATTGGACAGCCCTGCTGAAAATGGCGAACAATGGAATTGCCGTTTCCATATAATGAATTAGCTTAGCTTTGAATATGGGAAGGGGCAATATCCAATGGCTGCATTTTCTCTCCTGCTTCTTGCTTTTGCGGTCAGTTTAGACAGCTTCAGTGCAGGTTTTACGTACGGATTGAGAAAAATCAGAATTCCTGTAAAATCTATTTTAGTTATTGCCAGTTGTTCTGCAGCAACTTTATTGGGAGCGACGGCATTTGCCCGGATTATTGAAACATTTATTTCCCCGGAAATGGCTGAAAAAATTGGCGGAGTCGTTTTTATTTTTCTCGGTGCATGGATTCTTTTGCAGTTTCTTCTAAATGATAAAAACAATGACGAGATCGCCCGGAATAAAGCGATCGTCAATCTTGAAATAAAATCTCTCGGCTTGGTGATTCAGATTTTAAAGAAGCCGGTCTCGGCGGACTTTGACCGTTCGGGAGTAATTACGGGAATTGAAGCGTTTATGCTCGGTCTGGCTTTGTCCCTTGATGCATTTGGAGCCGGCATTGGAGCAGTCTTGATAGGGCTTAATCCTTTTGCACTTGCTCTGGCAGTTGCGGTGATGAGTTCTTCTTTTGTTTATTTGGGCATGAAAGCCGGAACCCTGCTTTCACAATGGAGAATTGTTCAGAAGCTGTCTTTTATTCCCGGAATATTGTTAATTTTTTTGGGAGTTTGGAAAATTTAACCGGAGAAAGAAAGGAAATTTTTTATGCCGTTAGTAGTAGGTTTAACAGGTGGAATTGCCAGCGGAAAAAGTACTGTTTCAAAAATGTTCAAGGATATGGGGATTACTGTTATCGATGCGGATATCGAGGCCCGCCTGGCCGTAGAAAAGGGGGAACCGGCGTATGAGAATATTGTTGCCTTCTTTGGCAGGGATATTCTCCTTGAGGACGGTTCTATTAACAGGGCAAGATTGGGAGAAATTATTTTTAATGACCTTGAAAAAAGATTGAAACTGAACAGTATCGTACATCCTGAAGTTCGCAAAAGAATGCTTGCCAAGAGAGATCAAGCTATCGAAGCCGGGGAACGGCTCATTATCATGGATATCCCTTTACTTTTTGAAAGTAAACTTACTTATATGGTTGATAAGATATTGCTTGTTTATGTGGACGCCGAAACGCAGTTGGAAAGATTAATGGCAAGAAATCATTTCACAAAAGAAGAAGCAATCAGCCGGATTAACTCACAAATGCCTTTAATAGATAAGATTCAATTAAGCGATGCTGTTATCGATAATAACGGCACCATTGAAGAGACAAGAAATCAGTTGATCCGTATTTTACGGGAATGGAATGTGAATGTAGTGAATGATAAACGGCAAGAAGCAGCCGATGCTTGACGGCACCTGCTTTCTGCCGTTTTTTTTGTAATGATTAATGGGCATATTCACCATTTTTATTTAACATTTATGAAAATGTGCAAATTACTCTTACAATTTATTTTTAATATGTTATACTAATTAAGACAATACGGAAAAAAGTATAACATTTATACGGAAGGAGCCGTAAAATGAAGGTAAGAATTGCGATCAACGGATTTGGGAGAATTGGGAGAATGGTTTTCAGAAAGGCCATTCTTGATGATGATTTCGAAATAGTTGCAATTAACGCAAGCTATCCGGCTGAAATGTTGGCACATTTAATAAAATATGACACAACTCACGGGAAATTCGCCGGAGAAGTAAGAGCCGAAGAAAATGCCATTATTGTAAATGATAAAAAGGTTGATTTGCTGAATAATCGGAATCCCGCCGAATTGCCTTGGAAGGAGTACGGCGTTGATATCGTCATAGAAGCAACCGGTAAATTTAACTCCCGCGAAAAAGCCCAACTCCACCTGGATGCAGGTGCGAAAAAAGTAATCTTGACAGCTCCGGGCAAAAACGAGGACGTTACCATTGTTATGGGGGTAAATGAAGGGGATTTAGAAATAGAAAAACATGACATTATTTCCAATGCGTCATGTACAACAAACTGTTTGGCGCCTGTTGTCAAGGTGCTTGATGAAGAATTTGGAATTGTAAACGGATTAATGACAACGGTCCATGCTTATACAAATGACCAAAATAATATAGACAACCCGCATAAAAAGGATATGCGCCGCGCCCGCGCCTGCGGTCAATCCATTATTCCGACTTCCACAGGTGCAGCTAAAGCTTTGGCAAAAGTATTACCGCAGATGCAAGGGAAAATGCACGGAATGGCCCTTAGAGTTCCAACTGTAAACGTTTCTCTTGTAGACCTTGTTGTGGATTTGAAACGGGAAGTGACCGTCAATGAAGTGAATCAGGCATTTAAGGATGCCGCTAATGGCTCTTTAAAAGGCATTCTCGATGTTACTGAAGAACCGCTCGTATCTGTTGATTTCAATACAAATGAGCATTCAGCGATCATCGACGGTCTCTCAACAATGGTTATCGGGCCTAATAAAGTGAAAGTTTTAGCATGGTATGATAATGAATGGGGATATTCCTGCCGCGTAGTGGACCTGGCAAAGCATGTTGCCAAGGCTATGTTTCAAACTGCGGAAGTAAAAGTCAGTTAGGAAAAAGTCATGAAAAACCCGTCAGTCCAAGGACTGCCGGGTTTTTTATGTGAATTTCCGGATATAGTCTGAAAAAGAATTTTTCTCAAAAATTGCCTGCCGGAATGGGCCTGGAAATTCCACCAATTCATTCAATTACAACAATGTTTTAGAAATCTTAAAATTTTTTAAGTTGGTATATTGCAAAAAGAAAGCAAACAAAGTATACTAAAAATCGTGAACTTCATAATACTCGGTAAGTATAACTACTTAAAGGGTTAGGACCTCTTTGGACTAACTTTCCCCCGTTGTAGTTATATTTCGATTGTATGAGAAATTTAGTTTTTCAACGTAATTAGTGTAAAAGGGGGAGTTTAACCATGGAAACAATGGGTCGCCACGTTATCTCCGAATTATGGGGCTGCAGTTTTGACAAGTTGAATGACATTGAACAAATTGAGCGTATTTTTGTTGACGCTGCTTTAAAATCCAATGCTGAAATCCGTGAGGTTGCTTTTCACAAGTTTGCACCGCAGGGAGTAAGCGGGGTAGTGATTATATCCGAATCCCACTTGACAATCCATACATTCCCTGAACATGGTTATGCGAGTATTGACGTTTATACATGCGGCGATTTGGATCCTACTATTGCTGCAGATTATATCGCAGAAGCATTAGGAGCACAAACCCGGGAAAATATTGAAATTCCCCGGGGGATTGGACCGGTACAGGTAAAACAGCGGGCCATTTTATAAATCTGAATAAGAACGAAATGACGGTAAGAGGTGTATCAGGTATTATACACCTCTTTTGTAATTTTGGCACTTCAGATTTTCTCCCTGATTGTTCTTCATCTGTCTGCAACTTTTGACTTTGTCAAAGTTCTCCGGGTAAAAGGGAACTTCTCCTTTTTTAACATATTGAAAATGTTTTCCCATTGCGCATTTTAACAGGAATATTTTTTGTGTTTTCTTTCCTGTTGAGCGAAGTTATATAAATTTATTGAGGAATTTTTTGCAGAAATACCGGTGTTTCTGATAATTGAAAATATGTTTTAGCAGGGGAGACTTATCCATCCGTATGTGAAAGTTTCTCCGGAAAAAAGCCTGTGATTACTTGTACTTAAGCTGTCTTTTTTATAAGATATTAGTAAGATTATTAAAGAAAACTATTTAATGGAATATGAAGATTCGGAGCTGATTTTGTGAAGTGTCCTTCATGTCAACATAATAGTTCCCGGGTGATTGATTCCCGTCCCAGTGATGAGGGCCGGGTTATTCGGAGACGTAGAGAATGCGAAAAATGCGGATATCGTTTTACGACATTTGAAAAAGTTGAACAAACTCCTTTAATTGTTGTTAAAAAAGAGGGAACAAGAGAGGAATTCAGTTCAGAGAAAATTTTGCGCGGCTTAATTAAAGCCTGTGAAAAACGGCCGGTAGCACTTAAGCAGTTGGAGGAATTAACTGCTGAAATAGAAAAGGAACTTCGAAGCCAGGGGGTTTCCGAAGTCAGCAGCACTGTTATTGGTGAAATGGTTATGGAACGCCTGTCCAAAATAGACGAGGTTTCCTATGTGCGTTTTGCGTCAGTATACCGGCAGTTTAAAGATATCAATGTATTTATCGAAGAATTAAAGGAATTGATTAAAAAGGATCGTTAAGCCTCCGACTGTGAATATGGAAGGCTTTATTTTCCGCGAAATATACGAGCTTTTGTTTAATATTAGCTGAAGGTTTCCTTTGGCTTTTTTTATTAAACAGAGCTGAAAATGAAAGGTCTGGATAATATGGGCTGGCTATGGCAAGAAATAACACCGGTAGACAGATATACGGCAGCCTGCAACGGATTATTGTATGATTATGATCGAAAGGTATTAACAATGCTGTATCAGCCGTTAATCGGTCCGGTTGCTTTCAGCCTGTACATGACGCTGTGGGCTCAGATTGAAGAAAACCGGTTATGGTCCGGTGAAAGTTCCCATCATGAGTTAATGGACTTTATGGGCTTAAACCTGACAGCTGTTTATCAGGCGAGATTGAAACTGGAGGGGATCGGTCTGTTAAAGACATTCGTCCGGAAAGGAGAAGATTCCCGCACCTTTATATATGAGCTTCAGCCGCCTCTGTCTCCGGCTGAGTTTTTTCAGGACGGGATGCTTAGTGTGTATTTATACAGAAAGATTGGCAAGAGCCAATATCTAAAATTAAAGAAATTCTTCAGTGATCGTTCGGTTCAGTTTTTGCACGGATACAGCGAGGTAACAAAAAAATTTGAAGATATTTATGAATCAGCAGTCCCTTCCGATATTGAATACTCTCCTTCCCTTGCAGCAGATCTTGGGGAAATTGCCGGCCAGGACTTTATCGGGAGACATGAAGCAGACAGAATTCAAGTAGGCCCGGAACATTTTGATTTTGACCTGTTAATGGCCGGATTATCGGAGTCTCTTGTTCCCAAACGCCTGATTACCAGAAAAGTCAGGGAAGCGATCAGTAACTTGTCTTATTTGTACGGCATTGATGCATTGCAAATGAAGAATCTTCTTATAAGCGCTGTTGATGAAGAAAATGATGAAATTAACATTGAAAAGCTGCGTAAAGCAGCAAGAGATTGGTACCAAATGGAAAACTATGATCGACTGCCCATGCTGGTGGATAAAATCCAACCTCCCATTTATCAAGAGGCGCCTGATAAACCAAACACAAAAGAAGAAAGAATCATTCACTATTTAGAAAATACGTCTCCCCGGCAACTCTTAACTGATTTTCAGGGCGGAGGGGAAGCTTCCGCAGCCGATCTGAAAATCATTGAAGACGTGATGTTTACACAAAGATTGCTGCCCGGTGTTATTAATGTATTGATTCACTATGTATTAAACCAATCGGATATGAAACTATCTAAAGCGTATGTGGATACGATCGCATCACATTGGGCAAGAAAAGGTGTAAAAACGGTCAGGGAGGCAATCGGACTCCTTAAAAATGAAGGAGGGAAATTTTCGGAACCGGCCGGCGGCAAAAAAGGAAGACCTGCTTCATCACGCTCCGCCAAGCCTGTTCGCACAGAATTGATCCCTGATTGGTTTAATGAACCGGATCATTCAGCAGCCGGGAAAAAAGAACATGATTTGGAAAAGTCTGCAGATGAGAAGAAGCAGGAAATTGAAGAGATTCTAAAAAAATTTAGAAACTAGGGAGGTGCAGCAAGATGGAACGGATTGGCGACACTTTAAAAAGGCTTGGCAATCACGCCGGCTTTCAGGAACGTTATCAAAAAATGAGAGCGGAAATATTGCAAAACCCTCATGTCCGTAAGTTTCTCGCCAGGCAGGGAGAGTATTTGACCGATGAGGCGTTAGAAAAAGGGTTAATGACTTTGTATGAATATTCCCAGCAGGTTCAGAATTGCGAAATCTGCCAAAGCCTTGAGGAGTGCCGGAATTTAATGAAAGGCTATCAGCCTGAATTAATCGTCAGAGGGGGAATGATCCATATTCAATATACCCCTTGCCGGAAGAAAATTTTATTTGACGAGCAAAGAAGAAAAGAATCACTTATTAAGAGCATGTATGTTCCAAAAGATATTGTCAGTGCTACCTTTGCGGATATAGATGCGGTTGGTGACCGGGTGGAAGCGATTAAAAAGGCAGCTGAATTTGTCGAAAATTTCGATCCGAAAGTGAGACAAAAAGGACTTTATCTTTACGGAAAATTTGGTGTGGGCAAATCCTTCCTGTTAGGGGCAATCGCAAACGAATTGGCGAAAAGAGGCGTCTCAACGATGATTGTCTTTTATCCCGAACTGCTTCGGGAATTGAAAAGCTCCATCGGAGATTCAACTTTGAATGAAAAAATTGAAATGATTAAGAGACAACCTGTACTGATGATTGATGATATTGGCGCCGAAACCATGTCAAGCTGGACGAGAGATGAAGTGCTGGGCCCCATTTTGCAATTCCGCATGCAGGAGCACCTTCCTACGTTTTTCAGTTCCAATTTCAGTTATGAAGAATTGGAGTATCATTTAACATACAGCCAGCGGGGCGAGGCAGAAAAGGTGAAGGCGAGAAGAATTCTTGAAAGGATCAAATATTTGACTGTTCCCGTACTCATGTCCGGTCCCAACAGGCGAACGTAATAGCTTCTAATTTGTCCAAACTCCCCATATACATGAACATATAGATGTTTTTCATGTATATGGGGGGATTTTTATTGATCGAGATTATATTCCGAAATACAGATGAAGCGGAAAGCTTTTATTCCTATATAAAAGAATATTCACTTTCTCCTGAAAAGAAAAAGTTCCCCGTCGTTCTTAGCGAAGAACGTGGGCATATAAAGGTTAAAATAGATAAACATGATCAAACGGTTTTGAAAGCAGCCGGGAAAGCTCTGTATCATTTTATTATGAAAATAAAGGTTTATGATTGGTTCCGCAAAACGCTGAAGGAGCAATATTATTTTAGTGATGAAGAAGAGCAGCGGCAAATCATTGATATTATTTATTCTATTTTGGAAGGAAAACGTACCGATTCTTTTCCGATGTTAAAGGGTACCGATCCGCACAGGCATCTTGCGGAAGCCATTAATGAAATATTTAAAAGGCCCGGGCGTTTTTCTGTCGAATCCTTTGTAAAATTCCGGCTCAGACTTTTTTATCAACAATTGGAAAAATATATTAAAGTATCAATTGAAGAATATAAAATGGAGCAGGAATATCAAATGTTTATTCAGGCATTGAGGGATTTTTTGTCGTCCATGAAAACAAAAATCTCTTATCTTCATTTGGAAATGAAGGATGAAATAAAATTTTATGATGGCAGATTTGTGGAAATAAAAAGAGCTGAATTGACTGAAATGATTGACAGAAGGCTCTTATATAATCATCCTCTTTATGTGGATTCCGGAACCATTGCCCCCCTTCTATCCCTGGCACCTTCTGTGATCTTTTTATACACGGATGACTGTGAACACCCTTTAGTCCGGACCATTTGCAATATTTTCGAGGAAAGAGTGAAAATCAGGCCGCTGGATTCCTTTGTCCAAAAAAAGCGCTTGACACAGAAAAAGCTTGACGGTGAAAATATTGTTGAATAGCTTGATTTTATGATTGGATAATTTTATAATAACGTACATAAGTGAATTATGGGAAAAGTAATGATGAGGACATGGGCGTTTTTATACGGTTTACAGAGAGGGGAGGCAAGGCTGGAACCTTCCCAACACGATAAGAATGCTTACCGCCTCTGAACTTCTGCCGCGAACCTTTTGCCTGTTTTGCAGCAAAGGCAGTAACGGCTGACGGGCAAACCGTTATTTTACGATTGAGTCATAATTCTTAATTGCTTGTTCGGGAATTATGAGAATGAGGGTGGAACCACGTGTTGTATAACTCGTCCCTTTTAGGGAGGAGTTTTTTTATTTTGTCTTTTTTCACTTACATGGATATTTAGCTCTGTTTACTGAGGATGATTAACAAATTGTTCCGGAGAACGTAATAGAAGGAATACAGAAGGAGGAATTAACATGTCGGAGATGATTAAGCTGTCTTTTCCTGATGGTGCTGTAAAGGAGTTTCCCGCAGGAGTGACGGCGGAAGATGTTGCTGCTTCCATCAGTCCCGGATTAAAGAAGAAAGCGATTGCCGGAAAATTAAACGGTGTACTTTATGATTTACGGCGTCCGATTGAAGAGGACGGGGCCATTGAAATTATTACCGAAGGAAGCGGGGAAGCCCTTGAAATTATGAGGCACAGCACCGCTCATTTAATGGCCCAAGCGATTAAGAGATTGTACAAGGATGTAAAGCTTGGCGTGGGTCCTGTGATTGAAGGGGGATTTTATTATGATATTGATATGGAGCATTCTTTATCCCCCGATGATCTGCCCCTGATAGAAAAAGAAATGAAAAAAATCATTAGTGAAAATTTGGAGGTTGTCCGCAAAGAGGTAAGCCGGGAAGAAGCGATCCAAATTTACAAAGAAATTGATGATGAATATAAACTGGAATTAATTGACGATATTCCGGAAGGCGAACCGGTAACCATTTATGAGCAAGGCGAGTTTTTTGATTTATGCCGCGGAGTCCATGTACCTTCTACGGGAAAAATTAAGGAATTCAAGCTGTTAAGTGTTGCCGGTGCTTATTGGAGAGGCGACAGCGATAATAAAATGCTCCAGCGCGTTTACGGTACAGCCTTTTTCAAGAAGGAAGATCTTGAAGAACATCTGCGTTTGCTTAAAGAGGCGAAAGAGCGGGATCACCGTAAAATCGGAAAAGAATTGAATCTCTTTACCAACTCTCAATTGGTGGGACAAGGCCTGCCGTTATGGATGCCAAAAGGAGCCACAATAAGAAGAATTATTGAAAGATACATTGTCGATAAAGAGATTAAACTGGGTTACAATCATGTTTATACACCGGTGCTGGGCAGCGTGGAACTCTATAAAACATCCGGCCACTGGGATCATTATCATGAAGATATGTTCCCTGTTATGGAGATGGATAATGAGCAGCTTGTGCTTCGACCGATGAACTGCCCCCATCATATGATGATTTATAAACAAGGCATTCACAGTTATCGGGAGTTGCCAATCCGCATTGCCGAACTCGGATTAATGCATCGTTATGAAATGTCAGGAGCATTATCCGGTTTGCAGCGTGTGCGGGGAATGACGTTAAATGATGCACATATTTTTGTACGGCCTGATCAGATTAAGGAAGAGTTTAAACGGGTAGTCCACCTCATTCTCGAAGTTTATAAGGACTTTAATTTAACAGAGTATTCGTTCCGTCTTTCATACCGGGATCCGCAAGATACGAAAAAGTATTATGATGACGATGAGATGTGGGAAAAAGCCCAGTCCATGCTGAAGGAGGCGATGGATGATCTCGGTCTTGAGTACTATGAAGCAGAAGGTGAGGCTGCTTTCTACGGTCCGAAACTTGACGTTCAGGTAAGAACAGCGATTGGTAAAGAAGAAACGCTTTCCACTGTTCAACTGGACTTCCTTCTTCCTGAGCGTTTTGATTTAACTTATATTGGTGAGGACGGCAAACCGCATCGCCCTGTGGTTATTCACCGCGGTGTAGTTTCCACCATGGAGCGCTTTGTAGCATTTTTGATTGAAGAATATAAGGGTGCATTTCCAACCTGGCTGGCGCCTGTCCAAGTACAGGTCATCCCTGTTGCACCGGATGTCCATCTTGAATATGGAAAGCATGTGCAGGAAAAACTGCAAAATGCCGGTTTCCGGGTGGAGTTGGATTCAAGAGATGAAAAGATTGGTTATAAAATCCGTGAGGCTCAAATGAAGAAAATTCCGTACATGCTCGTTGTCGGAGAGCAGGAAATAGCCGGACAAACAGTCAATGTTCGTAAGTACGGCGAAAAGAAGACAGAAACTGTTGCCCTTGATGAGTTTATCAGCCGTCTTAAATCAGAAGTGGAGCTTGGCTGATGAACCGGTTTTAGGATGGATATCAATCCTGTTTTTCATAAATCCGGGTGCCCCTTTTACTGAAAAGCTTAAAAAAATAGAAAAAATTTGTTTTAGTCTCTTGCAAAACACTTTCTTGTTTGATAAAATACTTTTCGTTACGATATGAGTTTGACAGGGTACACGGATTTGTGTTAAAGTAGTTAGGTAACTGAATACGAGTTTTGAGGAAAAGAAGAAGCACCCGCTTCTCACCTGATGACGCAAAGTGTGCAGTTAGCAGGTTTACGAACGAACATAGTTATTAATTTTGCGATCGTAAAATGTGGGTGTTTTTCACCCGCATTTTTTTTGGTCTCGGGCGTTTGCAGCTTGGGATGATGTCAAAAAAGCGGAAATTTATTGTATGGCGGCGGATTGCCGATAATCTCATATAAGCGCTGCGCCTTTTGACAGACCGTGCTAATTTTGGAAAGGCGAAACTTGCAAACCACTTTGGGTCAGGAACCGGGACTTTAAATGGTCTGCTATATATGATTTGGTGATTTCTTGCTTCAGATCTTGTGTTCGTAAAAAAACTTGGAGGTGTCTGACTATTAGCAAAGACATGATTGTGAACGAGGGCATTCGTGCCCGCGAAGTTCGCCTTATTGATCAAAACGGCCAGCAGCTGGGAATTAAAACGAAAAATGAAGCCCTTGAAATTGCTGCCCGGGTAAATCTTGATGTTGTACTTGTCGCTCCGAATGCAAAACCGCCTGTTGCCCGAATTATGGACTATGGAAAATTTAAATTTGAACAGCAAAAAAGGGAGAGAGAAGCCCGCAAAAATCAGCGCGTCATTAATATTAAAGAGGTTCGCCTCAGTCCTACGATTGACGAGCATGATTTTAATACGAAATTGCGCAATGCAATTAAGTTTCTCGGAAAAGGAGACAAGGTGAAGGCTTCGATCCGCTTTAAGGGCCGCGCAATTACGCACAAGGAAATCGGCCAACGTGTTTTAGAACGGTTTGCAGAAAGCTGCAAGGACGTTGCAATAGTAGAATCCCAACCTAAAATGGATGGCCGCAGCATGTTTATGATGCTTGCGCCTAAAAATGAAAAAGATAAGTAATAAGGAGGAACTCCATATGCCAAAAATGAAAACACATCGTGCTTCTGCGAAGCGTTTTAAGAAAACTGGAACAGGCAAATTGAAGCGTTCACACGCTTATACAAGCCACTTGTTTGCAAATAAATCGCAAAAACAAAAGCGTAAGCTCCGTAAAGGAACTTTAGTTTCCTCTGGAGACTACAAACGCATTCGCGAAATGTTAACAAATCTTAAGTAATATTCCGAATTCAGGAGGGAAAAGATATGCCACGAGTTAAAGGCGGTACAGTCAGCCGCAGACGTCGTAAGAAAATTTTAAAACTTGCAAAAGGCTATTATGGTTCAAAACATACTTTATATAGAACAGCTAATCAACAAGTAATGAAATCATTACAATATGCTTACCGGGATCGCCGCCAGAAGAAACGCGACTTCCGTAAGCTGTGGATTACCCGTATCAATGCTGCAGCCCGCATGAACGGACTTTCATACAGCCGTTTAATGCACGGCCTAAAGCTTGCCGGCATTGAAGTGAACCGTAAAATGCTTGCTGATTTGGCTGTAAGCGATGAAAAGGCGTTTGCAGAATTGGCAACTGTTGCGAAACAAAGCTTAAATAAATAATTCTTTTGTACTTACAAGAGGCTGTCTCATAAAGGGTATCTTCCTTCATGTTGAGACAGCCTTTTTGATTGTGGAATAAATGATTTATTACAAATCTCCAAAGCCTCGGAACCACAGTTGTTTTCGTCTTCAGGAAAAGTATGTTGTCTATCCCCGATTCGTATATGATGATTTAGAATGAAACTGTTTTATAATGTTAACGTCATATATTTTAAAACAACAAGAAAGGGAAATCTGATTATGCTTGTTTTTATTATTATTTACTTTATATTTATTAATCTGTTTTCCTGTTCCTTAATGTACATAGATAAATATAAAGCAAAACAGCAAAGGCGGAGAATTTCGGAAAAAACTATCTGGTTTAGTGCTTTTGCCGGTGGTGCATGGGGAGCTTCAATCGGAATGAAAGCTTTCAGACATAAAACAAAGCATCGGGTTTTCAAATTTGGTCTTCCTGTTCTGGCAATCTTTCAAATAGCGGTATTTATCTACTATATTCTGAAAGAAATGGGAATGTAAATCTCTTTTGGACGGGAAAAATTTTTGTCATAATGGCGGGGAAAGTCAGGTAAGTTTTAAGTAGTGGAAAGAATTTTTAGAAAAGAAGGGATTGTATGGATGAGCAACTGGCCTTTCTTGTTGATTTCGTTGAGAAAAAAAGCATCCTTATGCCCCTTTTCTTTATACTGCTGCATCTGCTGCGCCCGCTCCTTTTTATTCCTGTTGCGGTGATTTGCGCTGCCGGCGGAGTTTTATTCGGAACGGCGGCGGGAAC
Organism: Robertmurraya sp.; assembly: GCA_025451895.1. Lineage (GTDB taxonomy): Bacteria > Bacillota > Bacilli > Bacillales > Cytobacillaceae > CALKIU01. The sequence continues at coordinate 309 of JANWJP010000141.1, read as the reverse complement.
GGTTTATTCTTTGATCGGGCTTTCCCTAAGCAGTCTGCAATTCTATATTTTTATCAATAATATGCCGAAAACAAATAAAAAATTAACCGGGCTTAAAGTAAAGTGGTTCGGCGAAAACCGGAATTTTACTGTCGGCCAGGTCGCGGTCATCCGTTTAATTCCCTTTATTCATTATCATCTTTTGAGTTTTTGTTTATTACAAAAATATAGAGGTCTCCCTGGCTTTTTAAAAGCTTCTTTTTATGCCAATGTGCCGTTAGCTTTTTTTTATAAGGCCTTCGGGGAAAAATTAAACCGGTTCAGTCCTGT
>JANWJP010000140.1 GCA_025451895.1 Robertmurraya sp. | reverse complement strand
TTGACTATCTTGCAATACAAAATAGTCATAAGAATTTTCTGAGCGAACAGCGTTTATCAAATAAACTTGAATTTCCCTTATGTTTGTAAAAATAAATACTCCCTCTACTTAATATTTGAAGCGGAGTTCCGGATTATCAAATTTGAAAAAAGCTGACTTACACTCCGTTCAAACGACGGTCGGTCAGCTTTTTTCATCTCGTGTTGGATAGTGCTATTTTATTTCTTTTGCCTCTTTAACTTCTCCAATTCATCAATAAATGCGGGTCTTCTCTTATACAGGGCGATTAACTGATCAATTAACTCATCTTGTCTTTCTTTTCCGGCGATTTGCTTGTATTTCTTAATAATTTTACATACATTCTTATATTCTCTCCGATTGGATGATCTTTTTGCCGAGTTTGCAATATGTTGCTCATAGATTTCAATAACCGCGTCTTTATATTCACCGGCCAATTTTTCTGAATACTCTTCAATATAACTGGGATGTTCCTTAATACACTGGAGAAGCTCTTCAAGATCATTTTCTTCTTCAATGATTTTCAGGAAGGTTTGGCTTGGATGCCATTTATCTTTTTTCAGTTCGGCTTTAAGATTTGCATAAAACTCGTCAAATTGATCAGCAAACAGTTCTTTTAATTCATAATAATAATCAAAGTCACCGTTCAGTAATAACTCTTTGGCCAGCTTTTTCTGCTCTTCTTTTAATGAGAGGTGCTTGTATGCTTTATAACGATATTTTTTCCACTCTGAAACCAAACCGAGAAGGTTCTTATCCTGCTTTTCACCATCTTCCGCAACTTCAATCACTTTGTGGTAATCCTTTTCTCGAAGAAGCTTTATAAGTAATTGCTCTCTGAAAAAAGGAAACTGAAGATGCTCATTTATAAATTGTTCTGCTGCTTCCGGAGACTCGTATTCTTCAACCAAGCTGTACATCAATTTCAATAGTTCTTCTTTTTCATACTTTGAAAAATTATCATCGTCACCTCTGCTCAAACCGGCATCAATTTTATCCTTTAACCTTTTCCTGAGTTTGTCATCATCTGCAAAAACTGTGCAAATGCTTAGTAAATCAATACGAAAATTATCCCATCCTTCTAAAACACGGCTTTCCGACATAGAGAGGATTTTTTCAAATGCTTCTTTGGTTTGATGCCCTTCTTCTTCGATTTCGAAAGCAATCTCCTCAATCAGATCAAAGGTGCTATCTATCAATGAACCAATGTGTCCGTATGAATCATCGGCATAGCTAAATGCGTGAAAAGCTTCTTTGAGCAGCAGCAATACAATATCCAATGCCAGCAAAGGATTTTCTGTGTTCCTTGCTTTTTCGGCAACTACTTCCAAATCATTCACGAATGCAAACGTTTTCCGGGAGCCAATAAGAAAACCGTTCCTGCCCACATGTTGCCTGACGATGGAATGGATCAACTCACGCGTTGCCTTCAGCTCCTGCTTGTCATCTTTCCGGGAATATTTAAAAATAAGGCTTTTTTCTAATACAGGGTCATCATCAGTAAGACCTAAAATAATATCGATTAATTGTTCTTTTGATAGATTGTTTAACACGCTCTTAATATCAGGCTCCCCTTGACCATTTCCCTGAGCAAGTTTGCTGTTGTTTTCCTCTTCCAATACTTCTCTCAATTTAAAAAATACCGCTGCCTCGTGCTTGCAAATCGGGCCAAAATCGTAAGGACAATCACACTGAGAACTAAGAATTTCCCCGTTTGCCCCCACTTCAACAAATACTTCGTAATCAGTGCTTCCCTCAACAGTCGCTATAAACCCCTTATCCCCGGTCCGCTTTACTTTTTTTACATTTTCATTAAGATAATAGCCGTATCCTCTTTCCAAAATTTTTTCATCAATATAGCTCTCAAAATCATTAATTTTCATTTGCCATTCCTCTTTTGTCTATTTTAGCTGCTGCTTTTCTTTGCGTGCTTTTTTTCTTTCATTAATAATATTATATAAAATACGGCCAGCATGCTATGGAGTAAAACCAAACTTCCCCATAAAACCGTTACTCCGTTAAATTGCTGATTTTCATAAAATTGAATATCCAGCGGATTCAAGTTCATAACGATCCACTCACCCACCGGATTCAGCTTAAAAACATGCCATCCATCATTACCGTCCAGAAAAAAAGGCCATTTGGACGATTGCAAAAGCAGCCAAGTGAAAATACCAACCAAGCAAGGTTTTATCCGCACCTATGCGGCCGGTTTTCTTAACCATCTTCTCTCCCTCTCCCTTAAATTATTCATCAAAAATCATATTTTCATATCTATTTTACAGGATTTGTATTATTTTTTGGCAGAATTTTTGATATTTTGATTTATCTGTTGGTTTCGGAGAAATGTTATTCTTTCGGATTTGTTTAGAGGTTTCTGAATTAAAGAATCAGGGAGAAGTTTGGGGACCGTTTAGTACACTAAAAACGTTCATAGGGACATTTTGAACCTTTTCGAAGCTAACTTGTCCGCTAAAGACGGTCATGGGGACACTTTTGGCTTTGTTCGGTGCCAGGTTGTCCACTTAAACCGGGCATGAGGACATTTTTGACTTTTTTCGAAGTCAACTTGTCCGCTTAAACTATTCATGGGGATATTTCGAGCTTCTTTCACGGCTTCTTTGTCCGCTTAAAACGGTCATGGAGACATTTTAAGCTTCTTTCGCGGCCACTTTGTCCGCTTAAAACGGTCATGGAGACATTTTGAACTCTATTCGTAGCCATTTTGTCCACTTAAACCGTTCATGAAGATATTTCGGGCTCTATTAGTAACCAATTAGTCCGCTTAAACTACTCATGGAGACATCCCCCTCCATTTTCAACAACGCTTTGTCCTCTAAACCCGTTTATGTAGACACCCCGCGCCATTTTCAGGTCAATTTTGTCCCCAAAAATTCAAAAACGGCCTTAAGAGAATCCCCTTAAGACCACGACCGCTAAAACGAAGCATCCCACACAGCCGGATACCCCGTCCAATTTCCTGTTAACCTGTAACTCACATCAGCCAACCAATTTAAATACCTCAAATATTTTTCGCATGGATCGTAGTTGCAGGCAGCTTTCTTTTCCGGAACCGTTCGCGAATGTTAGAGACAGTAAAAATAATGATAGCTGTCCATATACAAGCAAACGTAACAAAGTGGTCGACAGTAAACCTCTCATTGTAGAGAAGCACCCCAATAAATAGATTAATAGTCGGTGCAATATATTGCAGAAAGCCGACCACATAAAGAGGAATCCTCTGCGCCCCGCCGGCAAACCATAAAAGCGGCAGCGCCGTAACAACCCCTGTCCCAATCAGTAACATGTCAATTTTTAATGACCCTGTCATAAAACTGTGCGGGCCGGTTATGCCTGTATACATTAAAAACAAAAGGGCAAACGGGAGCATAAAGGAAGTTTCTAAAAGCAAACCGAGCATGGCATCAACTTTTAGCAATTTCTTTGCCAAACCATAGAAGCCGAAAGTCAGAGCCAATACTAAAGCCAGAAAAGGAAACTTTCCTATCGACAAGGTCATATAAAGTACACCGATTGCCGCAATAATAAATGAAAGCGTCTGCGACCCGTTTAATCTTTCCCGCAATACAATCACACCCATCAGCACGGAAACGAGAGGATTAATATAATATCCCAGACTTGCTTCAAGGACATGCCCCGTATTGACCGTATAGATATAAGTAAGCCAGTTAATACTAATAAAGAGGGAAGACAGAAAGAGACCGAGCCAAGTTTTTTTCTTGACCATCTGTTCTTGAAAAAAGCTTTTCAATTGTTTTCTTTTTAAAAACAGGACAATAACCGCAACAAATGTAAATGACCAAACAACCCGATGTGCAAGGATTTCAGTAGGGGGCACTGAATCCATCAATTTCCAATAAATCGGCAAAAAACCCCATAAAACATAAGCACCTGAGACATAAAGAATACCCGTTACATGATTCCGTTCCATACTTTTCACCAGCTTCTGATTGTATTCGGGGAATTATTAAAAATTAACAATAATTATAGCACAGGTATAATTCCCTTCCAAATGGAAAATTAAGCAACTGCCTTCTAACTTTGTCATAAAAATTAGTAAAATTGGTTATCTTCATGCATTTTGTCTGAAAAATAAAAAAATATTGATATACTATAAGTAGAAGATACAGAAGGAGGGGATTAGTTTGACCAATCAAAATAAACCGGTCACTCAAGTATTAGTGGATTATGAAGAAAGGCAAAGTCTTGGAGAACTAATCAACACGCTTGAGACAATCGCTGCAAAGCTGCGTGAAGAAGGCAAATTCACTTTAATGCAGGGAGAAAAAGAAATAGTCATCCAGCCCTCCGATCGGGTAAAAACAGAATTAAAGTATGAAGTAAAAGGAGACAAACATTCCTTCGAAATTGAATTTGAATGGTATCCGGGACAGGGTTCACAAAAAATGAAAATATTATAATAAATCATTTGCGGGGCCGTCTGATAAGTCCTGAATATTGTACAAAAAATAAGCAAGAGGAGGAAAAACAAAACGTTTTTCCCCCTCTTGCTTTTTCCGTTTCTTCCGGACCGGGTATTTCAAAGAGTCTAATGGTATCGCCAAGCTCCATATGGTATTGCAAATAATCATAAAAGGCATCCGCGCCAATTCCTCCTGTGAATTGATAAAAATACGGCATTGAAAATAAATGGTTGGTTTACTTATAGAAATAATCTTCTATTTGCTCAAAATACAAATTATATTTAATAACATATCCCTTTCTCTTTAATTTCTCTCCGTCTGCCAACGGTCTGGATGAAGCTAAAATTACTACTGAAAGTGTCATCTGCCGACTCCTTTAATTTGATACAACATAATATAAATAATTAAAAACTCCTCAAGTTTTTTTGAGAATTTACTGATATGGTGAACCGCGAGATGCAATGCATACCTTTTCGTTACTCATTTTATTATTCAAAAAAAGCGTCTTTTATCCGAAGTGTGACCTGTTCATCCCTATTCTACAGAAAAGAGTGAATTTTTTGCACCATAATTCAGGAATAGGGACTGTGCTGAAAGTCAATGATCCGACTTTTCAGACAGCCCCCTTTTTTAATGACAACCTCTGCTTTATCGATGAATTTATGTATTTCGAAGTATTTCTGATGGGATATAAATCTTGCCGATCTACCCGCAAGCCAATCCGCATGAGCATCTGTTTTTTCCGAAATACAGAGAATATGCCGGAGAAAATTCCGTATTCACCCGTTGAACCTCTTTTGCAAATTCAGCTTCATTCTTCGGCACCGGGGATAAAGAGTCTGCTTTTTTCTGCGTATCAATCGTAGCATTTGGCGGAACAAAGCTGTTCTTTCTTAACTTTACACCATTTATGACCGTTGCCCCTGATGAAATAAATGACCCTTCTCCAACCCATGCATGATAAACAATGGCTTTAAAACCTACAAAAACACGATCCTCTATCACTGCAGGTCCATGAATCAATGAACCGTGGGCGCATGACACCTTATTTCCAATATACACAGAATACTTTTTCCCATTTACCTTATAATGCTCATCTTTTAATCCGTGAATGATCACACCGTCCTGCAAGTTGCTTTCTTTGCCGATATAAAACGGTGTTCCCTCATCAGCACGTATGCTTACAAATGGGGCAACAAATGTGCCGGGCCCAATCGTCACATCCCCAATGACAAAAGTAAAGGGACTCAAGAATGCCGTTCGGTCAATCGAAGGATAATTTGAATACGGATTGAATGAAGTAGGCGGATTTGGCCCTGCAAAATAGCCGTAAATATTGACCGGGCCTTTCGGGTTCAGAAAAAAACTCATTGATTTCTCTCCTTAGTTTTTTATGACAGTATATTCATGTGAAAAATATGTATGTTGGCAAAAAAGGGCACCCGTATGTTTTGAATGCTCATGTTCTATTTGCCCCCAAAAGATCGGCGAACACAGTTCAGGAAAAATGAACGGGGGTTGGCTTCGTTTTTCATAAAGCCTCCTGCCCTGCGCGGTACTACCAAAACAGGTTCTTCCATATTCTTTAATAAAAGAATCCTATAAAGGAGGAAAATTCGTGAAGGTTCGTTTAGTGCCTCTAGCCGGAAATTTAAATTTGCCGACGGTTATAAAAACAGCCATTCTGCCCGGAGATTCAGTGGAACGTGTGTTTATTGCCACACAGGTTGGAGAAATTTTTTACATAGAAAATGACGGACTGAGGACTTTTTTGGATATCCGCGATCAAATTATCAAGCTTGGCGATTATGATGAGCGGGGCCTGGTTGGGCTCGCATTTCATCCGCAGTTTTATTTTAACGGTCTCTTTTATCTTCATTATTCTGTGGCTGGAACCCAGGGGCCAGGTGCCCTTCCAGGAGGGTTCACACCTAAACCTTGCGATCCGGGAACGATAAACTTGCACTGGACCAATAGAGAAACTGACTATGACCATATCGATACCGTTGAAGAATGGATGCTGCAGGCGAACGGCAAACCGCGCAAACAGCGGACATTGCTGAATTTAAGAAGACCATTCATGAACCATAACGGCTATAACAGTTTAACCTTTTCGCCCGAAACCGGGAGACTTGTGTTAACAACCGGTGACGGGGGCGCAGGCTATGACCCGTTTAATTTGGCTCAAGATCATCTTGAGATTGCCGGAAAAATCATTGAAATTGATGTTCATAAAAATACGAATATCATTGACCCTCCCGTGGTCACCCGTTTCGATGAACTTCCCGCCCCCATTCAGGAAACAATGACTGTCATCGCAAAAGGCGTGCGAAATATGTCATCCCTTTCTTACCAAAGGATGTATGACAACCGGTTTATCAAATATGCAGGACAGGTCGGACAAGATTTGGTTGAGTCAATTTTTTCTTTCATTTATTACCAACCTGTCCCGGTGCTTCAGTTGGTGCAAGCTTCACGAAGAAAACGTGTAGTCAGCCAAAACGGCTTAATTAATTTCGGCTGGCGGGGCTGGGAAGGATCTTTCCCCACAGCATTCATTCGCGGTTGTTCAGAAAACCCTGAGTTGGACGAAAAGACCATTGCTTTTTACAATGAAGCTATTGCCCTCACCTCCGCACGACTGGAGCCATTGGCAAGCTTTTTTCACAATGATGCAAGACCCGGCAAATTCTCCGGAACAGCACTGACGGGAGTGCAAGCCTATATGGGAACAAGCATCCCCGGTTTAACCGGCAGGGTGGTATTTACCGATTTGTCCCGGAAAGAAACATTTCCCAATGTCCGTGGAGCACTCGCTTCTACATTTGTCAGACAGGATGGGAAACAAAATGATTATCAGTTAATTGAGCCGGTCTTTGATTTTGGGACTGACTCGGCCTATTTTGTCAGTTTGGGGACAAATCTAAATCAAACAAGATTGTTTTTAGGCGTAAATGGCTCGGAAAATGTGACCGATTTTCAGCAGGGAACGGTTTTTGAAATTATGCCATATGTTTAAAAAACCGCTATAAAGAATTAATCCCAAAACCGTCTGACACTGTTTCTCAATCTTTTCACTATGATAATTCCAATTTCCACCCATATCCAACTGTAAAGACACGCAAACAACAGCAAACCCCCGGCTGTAAAAAATGAAAAAGAAGCGGGCACGAACGGACCCAAAACAGGAAATTGAAAAATATATAAAAGGCACATGATTCCGGCAAGCAATATAAATGCACCAGCGGCAATGATGGTAACTTTTCTTTTGAAAAATTGGAAAGACAATCCAATTCCCAATCCCAGCAATCCGGTCGTAAAAGGAAAAATTATGAGTTCAGCAGGCTGGATGATTAATAGAAGAATGATTGTCAGAAAATAGCACGCAATCCCAACGGGCGGGGAAAACATGGAACATAGCATAACAGGTGCAGTCGCGAGAGGACTGATTAAATAGCCGGCAATGGGAAAAAAGCCCCCGGCCGCCTGGAAAATAGCCGCCAGACAGGAAAACAGAGATACTGTCACAAGTTTCATCGTCCGATTTTGGCTTTCAAAAATTTCCCGGGAAAAGCGGGACTCATCCGAAACGTGTTTAAAAAAGTCCATGCCTTTTCCTCCATTTTCATGGTTGGTGGATACCTCTATCCATTATATTCACCGCCCGGCAGGCTTAATTTCTCCTTTTCAAGGAATTTGAATTGCAAAATCAATTCCAGGAAGTACTCCGTTCCGGAAAGTCGGAATTTATTTTAATCAGCCAGGATGCCGATGAATGATTCGCCAAACTGTTTCTGCCGTTGCTACCTCTGAAACCCGTCTAATTTTGACGGGAGAAAACCGGCGGATCGCCAATAATATAAGAAGGCAGTGCCCGGGAATACACTGCCTTCATTTGTTTTGCTTATTTTTCATACTGAATCCTTTTTAAAAAGTAGTTTTGTTGCATAACGTTCTAAATACTTCATCGGGCTCATTTGTAATTTAGCGGCGAATGGGAAAAAAAGATGTTTAATAGAGCTTCATTCGAACATAGAGCGTACCACAGAGCATTTTCAATAGATCGCAAAATGAAATGTACAAAAGTTGTTAACCATCATGAATGGTTCAGACTTAGAACCTTAAAAAATTCCGGCATTTGTCAGATTCCTTCAAAACAAGAACAGAACATTTTTTAAAACAGGGACGATTTATTATCCGGCAACACTAGGTCTAAGGGGAAATTTTTTTGAAGAAATTGCGGGAAAAATTAAAAGAGTTAACTGTGGAAAAACCGCGATAATCGGTACTCTTAAAACTCAGCTAAAAATAATTCGTACACTCCCTTCCTTTTTGGCTGTTTCCAAACAGTTTTCCATGAATTCAAGAATTTGTTTTTGATCCCAGGTTAATAAATCATTCACTTCCACAGTGGAAAGGTCCTTTTTAAATTTTTTCCTGCAGTCATGTAAAGCTTTTTCTATTTGCTTCCTTGTAAAGACAACACTGTCACCAATGCCGCTGACACCGCCGTTGTAGTTTTGCGCATCCAACAAATCATACAAGATATTGGCATTATAATTCCACATGGCAAAGCGTGCATAGGCGATTTCCTCGCCGGATTGATTAATTCCTGAGATATCATGGCCCATTTGATATTCCTCCTTACTTATGAGTTCTTTTTAGAATTCACAAATATTCCCGGGGACTGAATAGAAAAGCAGACTTAAAATTTTGCATGACGGAAAAGAACGTTGAAGAAAATGTTTTCCACCCGGCAACGTGCACCACATTACGGGCTTCAACAGTTTTGACAAGAAAATAAGAGGTGATCTGCGGAAGTCCCTTTAATATTTTCATGTTTTGTTGTATAGGTCAAAAGGGGGATAATCAAAATTCCACGCTGATCTTGAAATTTTTCTGCTTGATTTCTTGAATAGTATTGCAATTTTTATGCAATTTCCCGCTCTTATTGAGGTTTTGCCGAAAAAAAAGCGCCCAAAAACTTGGACACTCTTCGACACTTGCAAAAATTTCTGCACTTTTTTTCCAAAAAACCGACAAACCCGTTCCTCCTATTAAAACAATCGGGAAAGACCACTTATTTCTTACATCCTTACAACAGGGCCTGCACGACTATCAATCTATTTTTCAAATAAATCCATAATCGCAAACAATTCAGCACGAATTATTTTCTGTGAGTAAGTCTTTCATCCATTGTTGCGAGACGGATCTCATGGATATTTTGTATACATTTATCAACTTAAATTGCCTGTAATAACAGTTAATGCCGAAAATACAAAAGTTAGAGCGATGTTTACTAACAGAACGACAGCAAAAGTACTCTTTTTAACCTTCCCGTTATTTTGTTTTCTTAATAAAATCATAACACCCGTCATGTAAATCAATAGACTCCAAATCCCCGTAATACTTAAGCTGCTTAAAATAATCTGCAATAATTGATTCTGTTCGAAAAATCCTGCCCATGGAGCAAGCGGATTAAAAAAATAGTTTCCGGAAAAATAAGAAAACAGCACTTTTACGAATAACCCAATCAATACCGGAACATATGAAAAGATACCGACTGTAATTAAGCTCTTAAATTCTATGTAAATACCTGTTACGAGAATTGCCAAATAATGAATAATTGAATTTATAATAATACTTAAAAAAGGTGCCAAAAAACCGATCACTAATGATAAAACAATTAATAAAACACCTGTTGATTCAAAATTAATCCCAAGTATTTTTCCGTCTAACGTTTGCCATGCAAACAAGCTGTACAAAATGGAAGAAACAATCCCGGTTAAAACGAAAGGAAAAAATAATGCATCTCCATTTAAATTCGATGCAATAGTTTGACGGGGCTTATAAAGAACAGCATACAGATGATTAACTCTCATTATAAATCTCCTTTCGCAAAAAGGTTCAGCCAAAAAAATAAGAAATCATTAATGGTGATACTTTTGCCTCCATAACACCGGCTGTAAAAAAAAGGGGAATTATCAGCAAAAACATAATGATTATTTTTTCTGCATGCTCCTTGAATGAAATTCTTTCTTTATTACGCAAAAAAATATATAAAATATATCCCGGATATAATCCGATTGCCCCACTTAAAATGATTGCAGGTATTTCAAAAATTCCGTGAAAGAAAATACTTATGATTGCTTCCTCCAGCGACTTTTCAATCGTTACTCCCGTAAATGTCGCTCCCAGCAT
>JANWJP010000139.1 GCA_025451895.1 Robertmurraya sp. | reverse complement strand
TCGCACTCGTCACAGGTTATATTGTTAAAAAATGGATGTTTACTACCGTTTATTTAGCGTTTTAAATTTTTCAATAAAAATCTAAAAACCATAAACTGAAAATTCAATCTCTATTCATGCGACGCTAATGTTATTATATAAATATTGAATATATGTTCGTAGATATAAGAAAATGAAGAACATATATTTTTCTGACGAATATGCAAAAATATATTGTCAAGGTCCTTAGTATAGCAGATATCTCATGTGCTTGTTTTGTTTAACAAAGCGAAACTTATTGCTTATCAAATACAAATTCCAAAAATACGTTCAGGAACAAAAGGACGATAAGAATTTATTCATGTTATGGTGAAGAATATTTCCACTATTCCCGATGGAAAAATTGCTGTTTCACGGCCGTTCGATACGGCTCCGGAAGGATGTTTGCTGTGGTTTTTATCATCATATTGGCAAAATTCAGGAGATATTAACGAAAATAAAAATATATCAGCGAAATTTTAAAGATATTGTCGAAAATTAAATTTTATCGGCGAAAAAACAAAAATATCAGCGTACCGCACAATACATGCTCCAAGGTTTTCTAAGAAGCCTCTTTTAAGAATCCCCTTCCTCAATAATCCGTCATAATTATATGTGGGAGTAGTTTAATGATGTGGATTATTTTCCGAAAATCCTTTATTTTTAATGTAGTGAGTTAAAATTTTGTTATACATCTGGAGGGATTCCCTATGGAATTGGGATATATTAATGGAAAATTTGTTTCACTGGACGAAAATGTTCTTCCCATTGACGAACGGGGCCATCAATTTGGTGACGGGGTTTATGAGGTCATTCGCTTTTATAATGGTAAGCCCTTTATGTTAATGGAACATTTGGAGCGTTTGGTGAAAAGCGCCAATGCTATCCGCCTTCCGATCACTGACACGTTGGATGATTTTCGGAAACTTATTTTAACTGCGGCGGAGAAATCGCAATTATCCGAATGTAATGTGTATTTACAGATCACGAGAGGGATTGCAACGAGAAATCATCTTTTTCCCGATGTGCCAGTTTCCATTACAATGACGGTGAGGGAAGCAAAGCCGCTAGTACGGGAATTGCGGGAAAAAGGGGCAGCGGTTATTACTCATCCTGATGAACGTTGGGTCAATTGTTACATAAAATCTCTTAATTTATTGCCGAATATACTCGCAAAACAGGCAGCCCACGATGCCGGTTGTTTTGAAGCGATTTTAGTCCGCGACGGGATTGTTACAGAAGGATCCAGTTCAAATGTATTTATCGTTAAAGACGGTACGGTCATTACCCCTCCTTTGAGCAAGCGTATTTTAGCCGGAATCACAAGAATGGCTGTTATTGAAATTATCAGGGAGTCTGGGGTTCCGTATGCGGAAAAAGATTTTTCTGAAACAGAACTTCTCAATGCCGATGAAGTTTTTATCACCAGCACAACGGCTGAAATCCTTCCTGTAGTTTCCATTAACGGCTCGAAAATTGGCGGGGGGCTTCCGGGAGAGATAACAAAACGGCTGTATCAAAAATTTCAAGAAAGAATATCGAAATTATAATGTTTTTTAACGGTTTTTGAGCATACACTTTAGCAATCGCCAACTTTTGCAGATTATATTGGCCGGCGGATTCCGGAATGAGATAACTGGGCAGTTTTTCAGGAAGTTATTTGATCACAGATGTTTTTGAAAGCATATTGTCTTGTTTATTAAACTTTTAATGCTTTTTCTAAAACGAAGTCAATGGATGTTGTCTTCCTAAAAGAATTTTGTATGTTGCGTTTTTGGAACCTCCAACAAAAAAAGGAGGAGTGTGTTTGCGTGAAAATCATTGATTTGCATTGTGATGCCCTGTCAAAACTTTGGGAGTTCGGCGGTAGGGAGTCGTTTTTAGATTCTGCGGTTCTCGATGCAAATAAAAAGCGTTTAAAAGAAGGGAAGATTATTGCCCAAGCATTTGCCATTTGGATCGATCCGGCAATAAAGCTTGAAAATAAATTCCAGGCAGCTCTTGAGCAGGCTCATATTTTTTACAGTGAAATTCTTAACAAAAATGATGATATCAAACATATAAAGAATTGGTCTGAACTAAAACATTTGCAGGACGGACAAATCGCAGCCATCCTTACCCTGGAGGGAGTCGATTGTATAGGCAATGATATAAAGAAGTTGGAGATCCTGTTTGAACTCGGTGTTCGTCTCGTGGGTCTGACATGGAATGAGGCAAATCTTGCCGCCGACGGTGCAGGAGAACCGCGCGGTGCTGGATTGACAGAATTTGGACGGGAAATTGTCCGCCTTAATAATGACAAAAAAATCTTTACAGATGTTTCCCATCTTTCTGAACGGGCTTTTTGGGATGTAATGGAACTTGCCGATTATCCAATAGCTAGTCATTCCAATACAAAAAAATACTGTGATCATCCCCGGAACTTAAGTGATCAACAAGCGGAAGCCATGTTCAAAAAAGGCGGAATGGTCCATGTGGTTTATTATCCTGATTTTATTAAGAGTGAAGGTTCTGCAACGATTTCTGATCTGATAAAACATATCGATCATTTATGCAGTCTCGGGGGAGAAAAGCAAATTGGATTCGGATCTGATTTTGACGGTATTTCCCGAAAAGTATCCGGACTTGCAAACGCTTCGCAAACTCAAAATCTTATTAATGAGTTATTGAAGTATTTTTCCGAAGATCAGGTGCTGGGGTTTGCCTGCGAAAATTTCTTAAGCTACTGTGAAAGAATGGAACATAACCGGTAGAAGTTTTTCTTGATTCGGACGGATATCCGTAAATGCAAGCCATTGGCGAATGATTTGAAATGGTTGTGCATTGCGGACCGTCCTTTTTTATGCAGGCATTAAACGCATTCATTTTTTCGCGCACATGCATTTTCTATAATTCCCTGAATAAGTTTTTTATATTGAAACTTTTAAACAATGGGAGAAGATGCAATGAAAACGAAAAATTTAACAGTTCGGATTGACCGTCCGTTACACTCAATGTGGAAATTGTTGGCGAATTTTGAGGATCAATTATTCTTACTGCCCGGTTATATCAGTCATGAAATGGTGAGTGAAAATGAGTTTTTTCTTTTCATTCAAAGGGAAAACAGTTTTTTTTTGAAGAGACTGCCATTGAGAATTTCGATTATTGAGCGCAAGGAGCCGGAGACGATCCGGTTAGAGATTGAGGAGATGAATAAGAGATTTCGAGGTCATGTTTTCATTGCAACAAAAGAAATTGCCATCCGGCAAACATTAATTACCGCTAACCTTCAATATGATATCAGCGGACCTGTACACAAGTTGCTTTCAAATGTCCTGAAAACAAACAAAGGCGAAGTGGTTCGGGAAATGAAGAAAATCCTGGAGACATGGACACCGGACAAATGAAAAAATAAATATTATTTTTGTGCATTTTAATATAATTTATTTGTTTTTTTTGATAAAATGATGTTGTCTTTGTTGATATTAGAATATTCAATAAAAACTAAATTTTCTAAAAATAGGTAATCAGACAGGAAATTTATCGAAAAGGCTGCAACGACCATTGAAAAATGAAATACCGCAAGCTTAAATTTGCAAATTGTAATAGGAGGGAAATGATGTGGAATATGGACTGACGAAATATGAAGAATATATACGGACGAACGAACTGCTCAGTTTGCAAAAGGATGAACGGGATTTATGCCGTCCTGAGGAACTCACTTTTCAAATGATTTTTCAGATTTCTGAACTGCATTATAAATTGACAATTCAATATATCGAATTGGCAAAAGCTTATATGGAAGCCAAATGTCTGTCACGGGCAATTGATGAATTGAGGAAGGTTGACACCCATCTTAAGCATTTACTGGAAACGTTAAATCTGCTCGATACGATCCGCTCTAGAGACTTTTTATGCATTCACAGAAGTATTGGTCTTGGAAGCATGACCGATTCCCCGGGTTTTAAGTCAGTCATGGAAATGGGACCCCGATTGTGGGAACCCTTTAAAAATTTGTTAGATGACCGTGGTCTGACAGTAGCCGAACTTCTAAATAAAGGGGACTTATATTATGAATTATATCTTCTTCTTCAGGAAATGATTAGTTTCGATGAAATATTCCAAGTTTTAAGAAATCATTACATAAGAAAAGACTATAGTCTTTTTCGGGCAGATGAAAATGAAGAAGGCGAAAACTCAGGCCGGGCATTAGAAATCGATGATCAATACAGGATGTTTCCTGTAATTTGGAAAGCTCTTTCTGATCAGATTCAATCAAAGCCCTGATATCCGGAGTATTATTCTATAACAGCCTGATTCTGTCCAGGTTTTTACCTGGCGGAATCGGGTTTTTTGTTTCTTAGTGTGAAAACGATTACTACTGAACATCTATTTTGTTGAAAAAATAAAAATGCCTTGAAACACAGAATGGTAACTTTTACCAGAATAACCCGAAATGCTGGCAAAAATCTATAAATGAAATCTAAATAGTGAAATCTCAATGGATTGAAATAACATTTCATTTTATTCAATATTATATTGAAATATTATTTCAAAAGAATTATAATGAATCTGTAAACGTTTACAAATTCCTTTTGAAAGGATGAAGTGGATGCTTAAAAACTTAATAACAGAAAAGAGAAACAACAGAACCATGAACCTTGATGAGATGTCAGCAGAAGAATTCTTGCGGATCATGAATGATGAGGATGAAAAGGTTGCAAAAGCGGTCAGAGAACGAATTCCAATCATTGCAAAAGCGGTCGAAAGCATTATCACTTCATTTAAAAATGGCGGAAGACTCATTTATGTCGGAGCGGGAACAAGCGGCAGGATTGGTTTGCTTGATGCTGTTGAAAGTCCGCCGACCTTCGGAACCCACCCGGAGCAAATTATCGGATTGATTGCCGGGGGAGAAAAAGCATTTGTAAAAGCAGTAGAAGGTGCCGAGGATCGGGTTGATTTTGCTGAAAAGGATTTGAAATCGATTAATTTGAATAGAAACGATATCGTTGTTGGAATTTCAGCTAGCGGAAGGACTCCATATGTGGAAGGCGCTCTTTATTATGCAAATAGAATCGGGGCTTCAACAATTGCCATTAGCTGCAATATTAATTCGAAAATTGGCAAAATAGCAGACACAGCCATTGAAGTTGACTGTGGCCCTGAAGTATTAACTGGTTCAACACGTTTAAAGGCCGGTACGGCACAAAAACTTATTTGCAACATGCTCTCTACAGCATCGATGATTGGAATGGGTAAAACTTTTGGAAATTTGATGGTAGATCTTCGGCCAACAAATACAAAGCTTGAGGAAAGAGCAAAAATAATTATAATGCAAGCTACTTCATGCGATTACGCAACTGCTGAGAAATATTTGAAACTGGCTGAAAATAGGCCTAAGTCAGCTATCGTAATGCTGTTGGCAGGAGCATCTTTTGAAGAAGCAAACAGAATGTTAGCGGAAGCTGACGGCTTTATTTCAAGGGCTATAAAATTTAAAAAAACCTGTAAACAATAAAAAAGAAAAAATGTGAAAGGTGTGGAAAAGATGGCTGTGATGGATAAATTAACTAATGCGGTTGAAAATAAAATTGCTCCACCACTAATAAAAATTTCTAAAAACAGGTACCTGGATTCAATCCAAAAAGCATTCATCGCTTTAATGCCCGTAATTATTCTTGCATCTTTTTTTGTACTGCTGGCTTCTTTTCCGATTAAAGCGTGGCAGAAAATGATTGAACCAATCGTTGGTTATTTTTGGGGTGCCAACGGTTCGACACTTGGGCTGTTATCTATTGGTTTGGCAATTGGTGTAGGTTATTTTCTATCTAAGTATTATCAAGAAAAAAATGCAAATGTTAATCCTTTTTCCGGTGCAATTATAAGTTTATTCAGTTTTCTTATGCTTTTTCCTGTCGGGGTGAGTGAAGAAATCGGTGCATATCTTCCGGCAAATAATTTAGGAAGCACCGGAATGTTTGCGGCAATTATTGTTTCTATTATAAGTATTGAGATTTACAGATTCTTAATTCAAAAGAATATTGTTATAAAAATGCCAGAAGGAGTACCCCCAATGGTGGCAAGTGCTTTTACATCCCTGATTCCGGTATTTGCCGCTGTGACTCTTTGGTGGGTCATCCGCTTTTTGTTCCAGATTGATATAGTCAACCTTATTATGACCGGTTTTGAGCCTATTGTTGCGGGCGGTGCAAGTTTTATTGCCCAATTTGTCGGTGTGTTTATTGACAGATTATTATGGTTTGTAGGTATACACGGTACAAATGTAGTTACGTCGGTTATGCAGCCAATTTGGCTGGATATGCTGGGCAGCAACGTTAAAGCTGCTGAAGCGGGATTGGCAATACCTTATATTGCCAGCGAGCAGTTCCTGAACTATTTTGTACGTGTAAGCATGCTTCCTCTTGTTGTTTTAATGCTGATATCAGCGGTTAAAAGATACAGAACACTTGGGAAATTGGCTTTAGCTCCTTCTATTTTTAATATTGCTGAACCGGTTATCTTTGGTTTACCGATTATTTTAAACCCGATTTTGTTTATTCCGTGGATCTTTGGGTATCTGTTTATCTTTACTTTCAGTTATTTGGTTATTGCCAGCGGATTAGTTCCCGCGCCTTATATTCTAATACCTTGGACAGTCCCCGGTCCGATTGCTGCTTACCTTGGAACAGGAGGAAGCTGGGCAGCGGCCCTTCTCTCAACGCTCAACTATGTTCTGATGTTCTTTATCTGGCTTCCGTTCTACCGAATTGTTGAAAAACAGGCGTTGAAAGAACAGCGGGAAAATGAGTAACAGGCAGCATGATTAATTCTCGTATGGGGTGAGAACATGGGTACATTTAATATAAGAAATTATCAATATACAGATGAGGACCAGGTGATTAACCTGTGGAATAAATGCTTATTTAAAGATCCGGTCAGTACAGAAATTTTTCACAAAAAAATTTTATTAGATCCGAATTTTGATCCGGATTTATGTTTAGTGGCAGAAACTGACGGTTCAGTTATCGGTTATTGTTTAGGTATGGTTCGAAAATATCCTTATGAAGAAAGGGGACTGGAACCTGAACGCGCCTGGATTCCTGTAATGTTTGTACATCCGGACTTTCAACGGCAAGGGATTGGCCGTCAGTTAGTGCTCGCATTGGAAGAAAAGTTCTATAAATTGGGCAAGTCCAACATTACCCTAGGTGCTTATAGTCCCAATTACTTTTTTCCGGGTCCCGATAAAGATGCTTACGGCGGTTCAATACCTTTCTTTGAATCTCTTGGTTATAAGGTGCTCGGAGAGGCTGTCGGAATGGATTTGGTTTTATATAATTTTAAAATCCCCGAGGACGTCAAGAAAATTAAGAAACAACTTGAAGATGAGCACGGTATTCAAATCATTCGTTTTACAAAGGATTATACTTTACCTTTACTGGGCTTTTTGAAAGAAAACTTTCCGGGCGGCTGGGTCAGGAATGTCCGCGAAACTTTGGAAAAATTTAAAGGAGAAGAAAGGATCCTTCTGGCTATTGACCGGGAGCGAAATATATTAGGTTATTGCCAGCGGGCGATTGATGATTTGGAGGGACATTTTGGTCCATTTGGCGTCTCGGAAAAAATGCGCGGAAAGAAAATTGGCAGTGTGCTGTTTTATGAAATGCTGATGGATATGTATTCCCGGGGTATCTATCATGTTTGGCTTGCCTGGACTGACAATGATGCCCAACGATTTTATGAACGGGCAGGGATGAAAGTAATGAAACGGCATGCTGTTATGAAAAAAATAAGATAATCTTATTATTCAAATGACAGAAAGTGGAAGTCTTTTTTTAAATGAGGCTCCCTTCAACAAGAACCTTAACAAAATACAGATTGGGAGGGAAAGGATTTGAAGAAAGTACATCATGTTATGTCTATCGGAGCACATGCACTGGATGCAGAACTAATGGGGGGACCTGTTGCAATTAAATATACTAGGGAAGGTCATAAAGCAACGTTTGTGCATATTACAAGGGGAGAAAGGGGAAATAAGAAAAAGACTCCTCAGGAATACGGCAAACAATTAGAAGTTGAAATGCCAAAGGTAGCAGAAGCAATGGGTGCCAAATCTCATTGGATGGGATATATTGCCGGAAATTTACCGCCGGAAGAAGTGATTAAAAAAGATTTGTGCAAATTAATCAGGGAAGAAAAACCGGATATCATTATTACCCATTGGAGGGGAAGCCTTCATCCGCGCCATGTGTTGACGCACGACGCAGTCTTGGAAGCGGTGAAAATGGCTGCAGACAGTGCTAATGATACAAATCAAAATCCCCATACGGTTGATTATGTTTATTTTGGCGAAAATTGTGAAGACCTGAATGGATTTATTCCGCAAATATATGTCGATATTGAGGACACTTTTGAACAATGGTTTGAAGCTTTGATGCATTATGAACTGTTCCGTGCCAACGAATCCAATGTACCTTATCAAGATTATTACCGAACCATGGCTCAGATTAGAGGGGTTGAAATCGGAACCCAAAAACTTTCAAAAGCTTTTATGATTGCTCAAAGGGTGCAAGGGTATTTGCATGTCTAAACTTCGGGGGTTTGCTGTTCATGTTGGGAATCTCGGTATATTTGTCAAAAGGTAATGATGAATTTAACAGGAACTGGATTAAGAAAGCCGCCGGAAAAGGATTTTCGTCCATCTTCACTTCACTGCACATTCCTGAGGAAAATCCGGAGTTATACAGAGGACAACTATTCAATCTTGGCAGGGATGCCAAAACCTATTCAATGAGTTTATTTGCAGATATTGCTCCCCAATCATTAAAATATCTCGGTTTAGATTCGTCCTCCGCCGTCCGTTTGTTGGATTGGGGAGTTACAGGATTAAGAGCGGATTACGGATTCAGTGTTAGAGAAATTGTAAAGTTGTCCCATTCTCTAAAGGTTTCTCTAAATGCAAGCACATTGACGAAAGAATTCCTGGATGAATTGATTGGCAACGGTTTGAACGTTGAACATACAGTGGCCATTCATAATTTTTATCCCCGTCCGGAAACTGGTCTGGATAAGGAATACTTTGTTGCTAAAAATAAGTTTATTAAAAATTACGGTATCAGTACAGCAGCTTTTATTGCTGGCGATGGCCAAAAAAGACAACCCCTTTATAAAGGATTGCCTACTTTGGAAAGTCACCGGCATCTCCCGCCTGTAGAAGCATATTTGGATCTGGTAAAATCATGCTTTGTTGATCATGTATTTATTGGGGATCTTTCGTTAAGTGATGAGACATTAATAAAGATGTCATTATTAAAAAAGGAAATTATCCCTATACGCTTTCGTGCTTTTCTAAATAAAGAGTATGCAGAAGTTTATGACTTTTTGAGCGCCATACAAAGAAACCGTCCTGATCCTTCCAGGGACGTGGTGCGCATTGAAAATTCACGTCTGCATTTCCATAACAACAGAAAGGTCCTTGAGCCGAATAATACAGTTGAACGTAAAAGAGGTTCTATTACAATAGATAATTTTAATTATGGAAGGTATGCAGGTGAAGTTCATATTGCCTTAAAGGATCTTCAAGCTGATCCTCATGTGAATGTGGTCGGACAAGTAATAGAAGAAGACCTTCCCCTTTTAGATTATATAGGTGGAGGAACAAAATTTTTACTTCAAATGGGTTAATTCTATTTCGGAATGAGGAGGAAATCGAATGAATATTTTGTTAGTTTGCAGTGCAGGTATGTCTACAAGCTTATTAGTCACTAAAATGGAAAATGCAGCAAAAGAACAAGGGAAAGAATATAAAATTTGGGCTGTTCCTGAGGCGGAAGCAGGAAATCATATTTCCAAAGCAGATGTTGTGTTGATTGGACCGCAAATGAGATTTTGGAAAAAAGATGCTGA
Organism: Robertmurraya sp.; assembly: GCA_025451895.1. Taxonomy (GTDB): domain Bacteria; phylum Bacillota; class Bacilli; order Bacillales; family Cytobacillaceae; genus CALKIU01. The sequence goes on along the minus strand of JANWJP010000139.1, from coordinate 12,568 downwards.
AAAACTGGCAAAACCTTATGGAATCCCTGTAGATGTAATAAATACGGTGGATTACGGAATGAACGACGGGACAAAGGTTTTAGCCTTCGCAGAAAAAATAGCGAGAAAAGGATGAGTTCGAAAAATGGAGGATATGGAAACTGTTTGTTTTCAAATTATCAGCAATGCAGGCACAGCCAGATCACTGTTAATTGAAGCGATCCGTGAAGCAAGAGATAATAATTTTGAAAAAGTTGACGATATGTTTAAGGAAGCAAATCAATATTTTTCCGAAGCCCATAAAATTCACGGACAATTAATTCAAAAAGAGGCAAAAGGGGAAAGTGTCCCATTTTCATTATTATTTATGCATGCAGAGGACCAGTTAATGAGTACTGAAACAATTAAGCATTTGACAACAGAATTGGTCCAAATCTATAAAAAACTTAATGATTAACCATTTTCTGTGTTAAAAGAGGGATAAATCATGTCAAATACTACGCCGGGTCTTGTTATTCTCTCAGAGATGCTTGAAACCCTTCCGGAATCAGAAAAAAAGATTGCCGCTTTTATTATACAACATCCCGAGGAAGCCATTACTCTAACAGCGAACGAACTCGGGAAGAAAAGCGGAACAAGCGGTGCGGCGGTAATCAGACTTTGTAAATCACTCAGGCTGAAAAGTTTCCAAGAATTAAAAATGAGGATTGCCGTGGATCTTCAAAACAAAAATTATTCCGAATACCGGGACATTAAGCCTGAGGAATCTATTAATTCTATTATACAAAAAATGACAACCAACAGTATGCAGGCAATTAAGGAAACAGCCTCAATATTAAATCGGGAGGAATTGAAAAAAGCAGTTAATATTATTCGAAAAGCCCGGAAAATTATTTTTATTGGTGTAGGTGCTTCCGGAATAGTGGCGCAGGATGCCCAACAAAAATTTTTGCGAATTGACAAGAATGTATATGCTTTTACAGATATTCATATGGCTGCAACCCAAATAGCAAATGCGGGAGAACAGGATGTGGTTATTGGTATTTCTTATTCCGGTGATACAATGGAGATTGTCAGAATGCTGCAGCTGGCAAAACAGAGAAAAATACCGACAATTGGTTTAACCAAGTATGGGAACTCCAAAGTTGCAGAAGAAGCAGACATTATATTATTTACTTCATCAGGGCATGAGCCGGTCTTTCGAAGCGGGGCCACTGCTTCAAGGCTGGCCCAGCTTCATGTAATCGATATTCTTTATATTGCTGCAGCGTCTCAAGAATACGAAAAAGCTGTAGAGTATTTGGATTCCACGAGGGAAGCAATAGAATTTATTAGAACGAATCACCGCAATTGATTGGAAACGGTGATTTTGTTTTGAGGTTTTCCCGTGGCAAAGCGATTAAAAATATGATGAAATTGAAGGAGACGGAAATTTCATTAGAATCCGTCAATGAAAGGAAGGACTTTCGTGAATACTCCGCCTGTTTATATTAAACAATCGTTAATTTTTTTGGAGAATGAGGAAATTGTTAAAGGAAGTTTATATTTAGAAAATGGTAAAATTAAAGATATATATATAGGAAAAGAAGCGTTAGTTGACAGAAAAGTACCGAAAAATTCCTTAATCATTAACGGAGAAAATTTGCTGGCCATTCCCGGATTTATAGACGGGCACATTCATGGCGCAAATGGCGCAGATATTATGGATGCGACTGAGCAAGCTATTGATGCCATTGCATCCTATCTGCCGGGCGAAGGGACAACCAGTTTTCTTGGGACAACGATCACTCAATCTCCCCGGAAGATTGAAGAGGCTTTAAGGAATATTTCCAGATATAAAAACAAACCGGGAATGGCGGAACTGCTTGGTGTTCATTTAGAAGGCCCTTTTGTTGAAAAGTCAAAGGCAGGTGCACAGCCACCGGAATATATAACAGAACCAAATTTGCAGTTGTTTATGAAGTGGCAGCAAATTTCAGGGGGCAGAATAAAAACGGTTACTATGGCTCCTGAACATGATGAGGATGGAACCTTTATTAAGACATTGGTGAAAAAAGGAGTGAATGTTTCTGCCGGACATACCAGAGCGGGTTTTGCTGAAATGAAAAAAGCGGCGGAATACGGGGTAAATCAAATAACACATTTGTGCAACGCCATGAATGGTATTCATCATCGTGATGTGGGGCCGGTTGGCGCCGCATTTTTATTGGAAGGATTATATGGAGAACTGATTGCTGACGGAATTCATGTTGCCCCGGAAATGATGCAAATTATTTTGAATCATATGGGAAGCAACCGGATTTTGTTAGTTACGGACGCCATGCGAGCCAAAGGGCTTCCTCCCGGGGAATATGAGTTGGGAGGCCGGCCCGTCACCGTAAATGAAGAGCGGGCGGTTTTACGTGATCAAACACTTGCGGGAAGTATTTTTAAAATGATCGACGGTGTTCGAAATATGCTCAGATTGGATGGGGTATCACTTTCTGATGTAGTGAGAATGGCTTCTGTCAATCCTGCAAAGCAAATAGGAGTTTTTGACCGGAAAGGAAGCATTGCAATTGGTAAAGATGCTGACATTTTACTTCTTGATGAGGACTGGAATTTAAAGTATACTATTTGTCGTGGTGAGACTGCATTTAAAGGAGAGTCAAAATAATGAACGTGATCAAGGTAAAAGATTATCAAGAAATGAGCAAGGAAGCTTGCAAAATTGTCGTGGAGAAAATTAAGGAGCTTGATCGACCTGTTCTCGGGTTTGCAACCGGATCGACTCCAATAGGTCTTTATCAGTGTCTGATTGAAGAGTACAATAAGAAAAATGTATCATTTCAAGATGTCACCACCTTTAACCTGGATGAGTATGTAGGACTGGCGCCGGATGATCCGAGAAGTTATTATTATTTTATGATGGATCAACTGTTTAACCATGTGGATGTGCCTCAAGAAAATATTCATATTCCGAATGGTGTAACATCGGATTTAGAAAAGGAATGCCATGATTTTGAGGAGTCGATACGAAAAGCAGGACAAATTGACTTGCAAATTCTTGGAATTGGGCCGAACGGGCATATCGGATTTAATGAACCCGGAACAAAATTCTCTAGCAGGACTCATGTAGTAAAGTTAACAGAATCTACCCGCAATGCAAATTCAAGATTTTTTGATTCTATAGAAGAAGTGCCTACGGAAGCTATTACAATGGGAATTGAAACTATCCTTGAGTGCAAGGAAATTATTTTGCTTGTTTCCGGAGAAAATAAGGCAGAGACTGTTGCGCAATTACTAAACGGAGACATTACCGAGGATTTTCCTGCTTCTGCACTTCATAAGCATAATAACGTTACAGTTATCGCTGATGAAGCTGCGATGAAGTATGTTAATAAAGACTGACAGTCAGCCGCTTTTTAGCTTTTGATATATGATCATTCAATCATTCAAATACTTTCTTTTAAATTACAGTTACGGTATGATAATCTGTGATTTATTATTAAAAAATCATAACGGGAGGTGCATCAGGTGGCGAAAAAAGGATATATCTTGATGGAAAATGGAGAAAAAATTGAATTTGATCTATTTCCTAATGAAGCTCCCGGAACGGTAGCGAACTTTGAAAAGCTCGCTAACTCCGGATTTTATAACGGATTGACTTTTCACCGCGTTATTCCAGGTTTTGTCAGCCAAGGCGGATGTCCGTACGGAACCGGAACAGGCGGACCAGGGTATACAATTAAATGCGAAACAGAAGGAAATCCCCATAAGCATGTTGTTGGAGCCATATCTATGGCCCATGCCGGAAAGGATACAGGCGGGAGCCAATTTTTTATCGTGCATGAACCCCAGCCGCATTTAGACGGAGTTCATACGGTATTTGGACAAGTGACTTCCGGAATGGAAACAGTGCTTAAACATAAACCGGGGGATGTAATGGAAAAGGTTGTTGTATATGATGCTTGATTGATTTAATCAGGCAGAAAAATAAAAGGGTGCCGTGAAAATCCGCGGCACCGTTTATTTTGCTTTTGACAGTGAAAAAACATGAAAATGACAGCGATTTTTTACCAAAGCATATTAAAGAGACGCCCGTTAAAGAGGTTAGTATCAATCGGGCAGACTGTGGAGTCTCTCCCATACTGCCAGCCCCACACACTTGCTTTACAGGGCGGTTTGCGCGGATTAAAATTCGGGGCATGACGCGCTTTTGAGACACCCGGTTCCGGCTCTGCACTCCATATGACAAGTTGGTCGATAACCTTATTTTCCCGGGAAGCCGCTTCACAATAGGCCGTACTGAAGTCTCCGTTTACCGGATCGGCATACAAACCGGCTTTATAACCGCTTGGAAGCATACCGTCTACGAATCCTCTGATCCATGCTTCATCAATGTTATAATGTTTTTCCAAATTGGCGAAAATTATCTTTCCTGAAGGGATTCCGAGTCTTCGGGCATGAAAAATGCAATTTTGAGCAATTACCCGTCCGTTTCGGTAACCGTCGGCGCCGGAAAAATTGCTGAAAATGGGCAAAACCCTTGTGCCGCTGTTATGAAGGAGTTCGATTTCCTCTCGTGTAAGTTCGGCAACCTTACCGGGGATGGACGCCAAATATCTTCCCCAGTACATTGGTTTACCGAAATTGTATAATACACAATCATACATTTCCTTTGATACTTTTTCAGCAGAATCTACACCCCAATAAAATGGCAAAGCTCTTTCCCCTTTCTCCGGTATATTAACCTTAAATTATATTGCTACCTGGCTTGTCACATTCCGGAATGGGAAAGGAGCATTCTTAAAAATATCCGTAAAATTAATTTTCAGCGCCGGCTGAAAGCAGGCGGACAAATTATGTTTGCACAAATTTGTTAATATAATCCGGAACAAACCGGTTCGGGTCAAACTTTTTAAAATACGTTTCTTACCGGTATAAAGGCAGCCTTCTGCGGGGATTAAAAAAGATGAAGCAAATTTAGCTTCACCTTTTCACATAAATATATTTATCTCTCTTATCGGTAACCTTGCCGATAATCGCACTGTATTTTATTCCAAGGGCTTTTAAATCAGCGAGGAATTTATGTGCATCGGCTTCATTTAATGACACCAGTAAACCGCCGGAGGTAATGGCATCACACAGGATCAACTGTTCTTCCAAAGATATGTCATCGTCATAGTGCACATCTTCTCTGACCCACCTGTGGTTTGATTTTGAGCCGCCGGGCACAACACCTTTCTTTGCAAGTTCAAGCGTTCCTTCAAGAACGGGCACATCAGTCAAAGAGATTTCGAAACTTACACCGCTGCCTTTGGCCATTTCACATCCGTGACCGAGCAGTCCAAATCCGGTTACATCGGTAACAGCATTGGGAGAATATTTATGTAAAGCCTCAGCTGCTTTTTTATTTAACATTGCCATTACTTCTGTGACTTCTTTTTCCTGCTCCTCGGTAACAGCTTGTCTTTTTATTCCCGTCGTAATAATGCCTACACCCAGAGGTTTTGTTAAGATTAATAAATCGCCGGGTTTGGCGCCGACATTTTTCCAAACTTTATCAGGGTGGACAATTCCTGTGACGGAAAGACCAAATTTGGGTTCCTTGTCATCAACTGAATGACCGCCAATTGTAACGGCGCCGGCTTCTTTCACCTTATCCGCGGCACCTTTTAAAATTTCTGTGAGTATTTCCGGTCCGAGTTGTTTAATCGGGTAACCGACAATATTCATGACCGTTTTTGGGACGCCGCCCATTGCGTAGATGTCACTTAAAGCATTGGCGGCTGTGATTTGCCCGAACATATATGGATCATCCACAACCGGGGTAAAATAATCCAATGTTTGCACGAGTGCGATGGAATCTGTTAATTGATACACTCCCCCGTCGTCAGATGTTTCATTTCCGACAAGCAATTCCGGAACCGGCTCTTGTTTTGGTAATTGACACAGAACCTGTGCCAGGTCTTCAGGACCAATTTTACAGCCTCAGCCGGATTTTGTTGAGAGGGTTGTTAACCGAATTTTTTCTTTATTCGTCATCTTTATCACCTCCATCACAAGTATACAACTTTAAGACACTGATTCACATAAAAAAGTATTTTCCATTATGAATGTGAATGAAGCATTAAATTTATTATGAATTAATTCATGGGGAAGAATGCAAAAATTACATTGGTTTTTTGGCGGTGTAATTTTTTGTTTACTGTAAATATTTTATGTCATCTAAAGGGTGAAAAATAGATTAAAGGATCGGGACACGTCGATTTTTTCCGCATTTCCACCGTTCTTTTGAAATAAAAATCTCTAAGATGCCGTCATTGAAGTATGCGCTTACTTTCCTTTCAGTAACTAAAAAGGGAAATTCAATTACTCTTGATTTTTTTTCTTTCTTTTTCAATCCATCCGCGTAAATATATATTTTCTTTTCGTTTAAATAAACGGAAATATCTTTTTGGTGGTATTTTGCAAGAATTGCTTCAATTATATAATCCTCACAAGTTTCAAAAATCTCAATGTGAAAGGTTGTTTCATCTAATTGGGATGTTAAGGGATCGAGGAATAATTTTGTCAGCCATTCATCGATTTCCTTTAAATCATCAGAATAATCATCTTTACGGGTTGACATCTTTACCTTCATTCTCCTTATCATTTTTTTGCCCCCGGGTTGGCGGCAATCCTGATCTTTTATGAGGAGTATGAATTGGTACAAAGATTTTCAAAAAAATTCAGGGTAGCAGAACAGTGTTTTTTCACGGATCTTAACTTTCCATCATTAATTGTTCGAAAATGATTTCTGGCGGTAAAAGCTGTCCATTGCTGTCATCTGATTCTGAAATGCTTTAGTGGGGTAAAAAGAGCTAAAAAAAAGAAAGGATCACTTTATTTTATTCATACTTTCAAAAAAGGTGATAATGTTATAATAAAAAAAGAATGTTTTTTAAGGAATTTTTGTTGCAGATGGAGGATTAATAATATGAAGCATCTTGTCAGGTTTATTCCGCCTGTGCATGAGATACAGAAAGAGCCTCTTTTTACCGTGATGCAGGAAGAATTTTCCCTGGATCATACCCGTTTAACAAATGCGGTTAAATCCGTTCTCGATGATTTCCGTAACAGTCTTTTAAACGGGGAATGGGAAGGACCGGATCCGCGGGAAGAGGATTTTAAAACGTATTTGTTCAGTAAAATACGGGCAAAGGTCGAGTCGCAGTTTCAATTTACGTTAAGAAAGGTAATTAATGCGACTGGGACGATTATACATACAAATCTGGGCAGAGCAAGGCTGAGCAAACGGGCGGTTGAGCATGTCATGGAGACGGCCTGTTCCTATTCCAATCTTGAGTATAAATTGGCAGAAGGGGAGAGAGGTTCCCGTCATTCCCATGTTGAAGCTTTATTGAAGGAAATTACCGGGGCAGAAGCGGCCATGGTGGTTAATAATAACGCTGCTGCTGTTTATCTTGTACTGAGGGAATTAGCCAGAGGAAAAGAAGTCATTGTCTCCAGAGGGGAACTTGTGGAAATCGGCGGTTCCTTCCGGATTTCTTCTATTATGGAAGAAAGCGGAGTCGACCTTGTGGAAGTGGGGACGACAAACAAGACACATCTTTATGATTATGAAAGAGCTCTTTCCGAAAATACGGGCATGATTATGAAGGTGCATACGAGCAATTTTAAAGTGATTGGCTTTACCAAGTCGGTTCCGACTGAGGAGCTTGCCCGGCTGGCAGCTTCTTTGGAAGATGTAATTTATTATGAGGATCTTGGCAGCGGAGTTCTTTATGATTATGGAAAGCACGGAATAGGCAATGAGCCTGTGGTCAGTGCAGTCTTGAATAAAGGCGCTGATCTTGTCTCGTTTAGCGGAGATAAATTGCTGGGCGGTCCCCAGGCAGGGATTATTGTCGGCAAAAAGAAGTTTATTGACCGGCTGAAGAAAAATCAGCTGGCCCGTGTTGTGCGGGTTGATAAAATGACGATTGCCGCTTTGGAAGGGACGCTGATTGATTATTTAAGGGGAGAAGAAGGCCTGAAGAACATCCCCGTAGCCCGGGCTATATTAATTTCGGGAGAAGAAATGGAAAAAAGGTCACGTGCCTTTGCAGAAAAGTTGAAATTGACAACAGATGAATTTTCCGTTGAAGTGATCGAAAGCACCAGTCAAGTTGGCGGGGGAACCATGCCTGATGTGCAACTTCCTTCGGCAGCCGTGGTTTTAAAACATAAAAGATTAACGGCTGAACAAATTGCCAGGAAACTGAGAAATGAATATCATACACCAATTATTGTACGAATTCAAAAGGATGAAATTGTTTTGGATTTACGGTGTGTGACTGATGAGGAAGAAGACATCATTTTGAATGCTTTAAACAATTTGTCATGAGATATTTTTACAGCGGGGAATATGCGGCTCCCCGCTGCCGGAAACCTGCGTATGATGAAATTACATGCCGTGATGCGGATTGTTTTTTTGGCCCGTATGATTGCGGTTTTTTACCTTCTTGGAGCCGCTGAGAGGCTCAGGCTGGCTTGAATTTCCGTTTTTCGGACTGTTTTTGCGCATATCTTTTCCGTCGTTTTTATTCATTTTGACTATCGCCTCCTAATCGATAGGATACTGCTGAAAAGCGGTTTTATACGGAATATTTTCGCTCAGGAATGGACAATTTAATTTAAACAGTGTGAAAGGAGTGCGAAAGCGTGCCGTATCATAAGAATAAACAGCAGGCATTTCAAGCAGCCCAACAGGGAGTGACAGAAGCGCAAGATGTATACGAAAAAATTGTCAAAGATAGTGCTGACTACGGGCAGCAGCTGAAGCATTTAAAGCAGGAAGTGAATGAAGCATTCGCACAAATTGAAAATGCTTTGGAAAATGCTTCGGAAAAACAGAGAAAAAGACTTGAACAATATCGGGAAGATTTAAGTGCCATCGTTGAGGAAGTAAACTTGGATGAATAACATTTTCAGGCTGCATGAAACCTTCGATATAATAATCCTTTAAAAATTCATTCCTTAAAAAAAGAGCTCACAGGCAAGGTGAGCTCTTTTATTGATCATTTTTCCATTCAAGGTTATATTTTTCTATAGTATTTGTATAAACTATTGGTTTTTCTTTCTTTTTTTATTATTCTGTTTCTGGGCTTCTGTTAATGGTTCATTTGAAAATTCTTCGTTGTATCCTGCGCCTTTTCCCTGGGCACTTGCGGCATTCATGCCGGGGATGACATGATTTGCTTTTCGTTTCGCCAATTTTTTCACCTCCGCATGAATTATTGTTACACATAAGTATTTCTTCATTCATTGAACCAAAAGCATCACAGCGGAGATTACCCGGAAACATCGTTCTTGTATTTTTTGTAAAAAATAACCTCAAATTTTTCTGAATTCTTGGATTTTTCCTTCGTTCAGCAAGATAAAGAAGTGATAAGTAAAACTTATTGAAAATAATAACTTTCTTGATATTTACTTATGTCAAAGATTGTATTAATATAAGGAATGTAAGAAAAGTTGGGATGGGAGCAAAAACTCACACTTTTCGATAATTTCTTTTATATAAGAGTTTGATAATTTTCCAGAGGGGGGATTTTTGCATGTCTAATAACGATGTGTTTAACGCACGCAAATCATTTGAATTAGACGGCAAGCGCTACAATTACTATGATTTGGGCGCTCTTGAAGAAGCAGGGATTGGCAAAGTATCTCAATTGCCTTATTCCGTAAAAGTTTTATTAGAATCTGTCCTTCGCCAATATGATGGACGGGTTATTACAAAAGAACATGTAGAAAACCTTGCAAAATGGGGCACTGATGAAGTTAAAGATGTGGATGTTCCTTTCAAACCATCCCGTGTCATTTTGCAGGACTTCACGGGAGTTCCTGCCGTTGTTGACCTGGCTTCATTACGCAAAGCTATGGCAGATATGGGAGGAGATCCGCAAAAAATCAACCCGGAAAAGCCGGTTGACCTTGTTATTGACCACTCTGTTCAAGTTGATAAATACGGAACAGGGGACTCTCTCACTATTAACATGAACCTTGAATTTGAAAGAAATGCTGAGCGTTACCAATTCCTGAGCTGGGCACAAAAAGCATTTGATAACTACCGTGCTGTTCCTCCGGCTACAGGTATCGTTCACCAGGTAAACCTTGAATATCTGGCAAGTGTTGTTCACGCTGTGGAAAATGAAAACGGCGAATATGAAGCATTCCCTGACACTTTAGTAGGAACAGACTCCCATACAACCATGATTAACGGTATCGGTGTTCTTGGCTGGGGTGTCGGCGGTATCGAGGCAGAAGCAGGAATGCTTGGACAGCCTTCATACTTCCCGGTTCCTGAAGTTGTCGGTGTTAAGCTTATCGGCCAACTGCCAAACGGAGCTACTGCTACTGACCTTGCATTAAAGGTTACTCAGGTTTTACGTCAGCATGGGGTTGTCGGCAAATTTGTAGAATTCTTCGGCCCCGGAGTAACTACATTGCCGCTTGCTGACCGTGCTACAGTTGCCAACATGGCACCTGAATACGGAGCTACTTGCGGATTCTTCCCTGTTGATGAAGAATCTTTGGAATATCTTCGCTTAACAGGACGTTCAGAAGAACAGGTGAAATTGGTTGAAGCATACTGCAAAGCAAACGGTCTGTTCTTCAATCCTGATGCAGAACCTGTTTATACTGATGTCATTGAAATTAATCTTGCTGAAATCGAAGCGAACTTGTCCGGTCCGAAACGTCCGCAAGATTTAATTCCGCTTTCACAAATGAAAAAACAATTTAACGATGCAATTACTGCTCCGCAAGGAAACCAAGGCTTTGGTCTGGATGCTTCCGAGCTTGATAAAGAAGCAACTGTTCAATTTGCCGATGGCGAAAGTGTAACAATGAAAACCGGAGCAATTGCTATTGCGGCTATTACCAGCTGTACAAATACATCCAACCCATATGTTTTAGTTGGTGCGGGTCTGGTTGCGAAAAAAGCCGTCGAATTAGGTCTTGAAGTTCCTAAATATGTAAAAACATCCCTTGCACCGGGATCAAAAGTTGTTACCGGATATTTACGTGATTCCGGATTACTTCCTTATTTAGAAAAAATCGGCTTTAACGTTGTCGGTTACGGTTGTACAACATGTATCGGAAACTCCGGTCCGTTAATGCCGGAAATCGAAAAGGCAATTGCTGACAGTGACCTTCTTGTTACTTCTGTTCTTTCAGGTAACAGAAACTTTGAGGGACGTATTCATCCGCTTGTGAAAGCTAACTACCTGGCTTCACCGCCGCTTGTAGTTGCTTACGCATTGGCCGGTACAGTGAATATTGACCTGTTGAATGAACCGATCGGAAAAGACAAGAATGGCAACGATGTTTACTTTAATGATATCTGGCCAACAAGCGATGAAGTGAATGAAGTAGTTAAGAAAGTGGTTACTCCTGACTAGTTCAGAAAAGAGTATGAAAATGTATTCAGCGACAATGAACGCTGGAATGCTATTAAAACAAGCGATGAACCGCTTTATACATTTGACGAGAAATCAACTTACATTCAAAACCCGCCATTCTTTGAAGGCTTGAAGCCTGAGCCGGATGAAGTGAAACCGTTAACCGGCTTGCGGGTAGTCGGCAAGTTCGGCGACTCTGTGACAACTGACCATATTTCGCCTGCCGGTGCAATTGGCAAGGATACACCTGCCGGAAAATACTTAATTGAAAATGGCGTTGCTGTGCGTGATTTCAACTCCTACGGTTCCCGCCGCGGAAACCACGAGGTTATGATGCGCGGAACTTTTGCAAATATCCGCATCCGCAACCAAATTGCCCCGGGCACAGAAGGCGGATATACAACTTACTGGCCTACAGGGGAAGTAATGCCTATTTACGATGCCTGCATGAAGTATAAAGAAGACGGAACCGGTCTTGTCGTTCTTGCAGGAAAAGATTACGGAATGGGCTCTTCCCGTGACTGGGCAGCCAAGGGTACAAATCTGCTTGGAATTAAAACTGTTATCGCAGAAAGCTTTGAGCGTATCCACCGTTCAAACCTTGTACTAATGGGTGTGCTTCCGCTTCAATTTAAAGAAGGGGAAAACGCAGATGTTCTTGGCTTAACAGGAAAAGAAGTGCTTGAAGTTCAAATTGACGAGAACGTTAAACCTCATGATTATGTAAAAGTTATTGCTACTGACGAAAACGGCAATAAGAAAGAGTTTGAAGTTCTTGTCCGCTTTGACTCTGAAGTGGAAATCGATTACTACCGTCATGGCGGTATTCTGCAAATGGTACTTCGCGAAAAATTGGCTAACTAATAAATATATGCAGGATGACTCTCAAAGGCTCTTCCTGAGACTGCGGCATCTGTGATACGAAAGTTTCGCATTTGATGCCTGGTTCAGGATGCCCTGCGGGGGTCATCCTTTTTTTATGATTGCCATTTTGTAAAGCGTCTTTTTTACAATCCGCTGCATTTGACACGACAATGATTGTTCTTTTAACAATTGACAGATTTTATTTGCAAAAAAATCAACGTACTCCTTTGCTCAAGTTTTTTCTTTTGAATCAAACTTTTTAATGGGTAATAATTTTCCTCCGTAATCATTCGTTTATT
>JANWJP010000138.1 GCA_025451895.1 Robertmurraya sp. | reverse complement strand
ATGAAGGGAAAATTGTCATTAAGTGCGGAGACGGCACTCGTCTTACTTACGACCGCGCTGCTGTAAGAGAGGTAGTAGTTGAGGACTAAACCCTAATGTACAGGATAATCAGGGAAATGAGAGGATGACTTTGACAGTCATCCTTTTTGCTTTGTATGGAAGTTGACAGGTGTCAGCCTTACATTTTCTTTTCTGATAAGAGAATTCTTATCCTTCTCTTGTGTTTGAGGTTGCCATGTTTACCCCTAAAATTCCTCCTGCCATGGCCGTCAAAATATAGCAGGCGTGATAAATCATTTGTTTCACAGTGAACAGGCTGTCGTGGCCGAGATATTGATAAAGAAAAATGAGCAGCGAATAAATTACTCCTGTTAATCCCCCGACAAGCCATCCTTTTTGTTTCCCTTTTCCTCCGGATATGAACCCTCCTGCAAAAACGGAGATAAATGCAATTACAGTAATTACGGCGGTTAAAGAAGATTCTTTAATGGAAGAGAACCGGAGAATAAGTGAAAAAATAGTACTGCTTATCACGGCCAATAAAAAGATTGTTAATACACCATAAGAGCAGGCTTTTAATATGCTTTTTGACTCGTCGATTTTTCATCTCTCCTTTTCGCGTCTATTGCAGCCGGAATCAAAAATTTTTTAGTTTTCAATGAACGGTTGTGAATTTTGCCGGCAAAAAAAATACTAAGTTTTCCCCGGAATCGGCCGGAAGTTGTCTTTTGTCCTTAGTACATGCATATTCAAAAAATTGAAAAAAAGAATCAGTTTTTTATGAAAAAGCCTGATGCTTGAAACTTATTCCACTGATGAATTTTTTGTTGTTGCAAAGAATAAACAAAGGCCGGATTTGCATTTTGGAGGGGGTATGGAACGTGGAAGAAATCTTTCGTGTGATAGTAAAAACAATGATTTCATATGGCATCATTTTGTTTATTTTTCGAATCATGGGAAAAAGGGAGATTGGAGAATTAAGTATTATTGATATTGTTGTGTATCTTATGATGGCGGAATTGGCCGTTTTGGCCATAGAACAACCGGACACCCCTTTTATCAATGCGATCCTCCCCATGTTTGTCCTGATGGGGATTCAAATGATTACAGCTTTTATTTCATTAAAGAGCAAAAAATTCCGCGATTTGCTCGAAGGAGAACCTGTCATTATTATCAAAAACGGAAAGATTGATGAAGAAGAAATGAAAAAGCAAAGGTATAATTTTGATGATTTGTTCCTTCAACTCCGGCAGCATGGTGTTCGGAATATTGCCGAAGTGGACTATGCAATTTTGGAAAATTCAGGCAGATTATCTGTATTTATAAAGGAGGAAGAAAATCAGGGGATCGCGGTGCCGTTAGTTATGGATGGATTTATTCAAAAGAAACATTTAAGAATGATTGGCAAGAATGAGCGCTGGCTGTTAGAAAATCTTCATAAGCTCGGCTATAAAGATATTAAAAATATTTCGTTATGCAGCTATGAGAATGGTCATTTTTTCGTTGATTTAAAGTAAATGAATAGATTTGCGAACCATTACATTCATGAAAAAGGGAGCATTTTTCCTGTTAAAATGAAAGTTGAAATTTAATAGAAAAATACAAAAAAGACCGCATCCCTCCGGAACCGGTCTTTTGCCAAGCTGTTTGCACCGGAACGAAATCCGGTTGGCCATCTTTGAACAAAACCTACCGGAAAGCAAAGATGGACAAGGTTTTGCCTATTTTTGGAATCCGTTCAAGATCACCCTTTCGGATTAACCCGAATAACAACAAAAGAAAGACATACGTTAAGCTGATTACGCCGCAGCTCAACAAAATTTTTGGCAATAATCCTGCAATATCCGCCAAGCGCCGGAATATCATTCCACCGAACCAGCCAGCTCCCCCCATTGCCAAAAAAGATTTCAGATAATCTTTGATGATAAATGTGAAGGAAATTTTTTTTAAGACTGTCGCAAAATGAAGCAGGGTCACAAGGACTATTCCGGAAATGATTCCAATTGCCGCACCGTTAATTCCGAAAGCCGGCTGACTTGCCAAAGCGAAAATAACCGCCAGTTTTGCCACAGAACCGATAAAACTGTTTATCATCGCTGCTCTCGCTAAGTCCAGCGCCTGTAAAGTGGCTTGCAGAGGTCCCTGGAAGTAGTAAAATAAAAAGAAAGGCGCCATAATTCTGATAAAGACGGCCCCGTTGGCAGAACCGTACATAAATTCCATCAGAGGTTCCGCAAGTACATATAAAATAACAACAGCCAGTCCGCCCGTTAAAAATACAAATCTTAATGCCTGCTGAAGCCGGAATTCAATTAATGCCATGTTTCTTTTTGAATGGGCTTCGCTGATGGCCGGAACAAGGGAGGTTGACAGGGACTGGGTGATAAAGGAAGGCAGCATCAGCAACGGAAGGGCCAGTCCTGTTAATGACCCGTACAGCCTGGTTGCCATTCCCGCCCCGATTCCCGCCAATGCCATACTGTGGGCGACAACGATCGGCTCAAAAAACCAGGTCAGATTGCCGATTAACCTGCTTCCCAATGTGGGCAGTCCAATACTCATCAGTTCCTGAAAGGTCTTTTTTCCTTTTTTAATTTGCAGGAAAAAGTTTTTGCGCACTTTAAATTTTTTCTTTAACTTGAATGCGGCAAATAAGTAAATAAAGGAAATCAATTCCCCCAGCACGGAAGCAAGCATGGCGCCGGCGGCCGCATATTCAATTCCGAAAGGCAGGAACCAGTTTGTAAGAACGGCAATCAATGTGATGCGGACAAGTTGTTCCAATATTTGTGAATAGGCTGCCGGTTTCATATTCTGTCTGCCTTGAAAATAGCCCCGTATGACAGAGGACACAGCAACAATCGGTACAATCGGTGCTATGGCCAACAGCGGCAGCTTGGTGCGGGAATCGGTAAACAGTGTTTCTGCCAGATACGGAGCGAGAAAAAAGAGTACCGGCGTAAAAACAACAGACAGGGCAAAGGTTGTCGACAATGAAACCACGAGGATTTTTTTTATTTTGATGAAATCGCCCTTTGCCTCGGCTTCGGCAACCCTTTTCGATATGGCGACCGGAAGTCCCAATTGGGTAATTGTGACAACGAGCATCAGTGTGGGGAAGGCCATCATGTACAATCCCACACCCTCTTCACCGATGAAACGGGCGATGACAATGCGGTTAATAAAGCCGAGGATGCGAATAATCAGTCCGGCCATCAATAAGATGAGCGTCCCTTTTAAAAACTTTGACATCTTGCTCCCTGCCTTCTCAAATTAGATGGAATAATATACAATTAACTATATGCAAGAAGACGGACAAAGAATGACAAGCAATTCAATATATACCGGTTCAGGACAGAAAGATGTTCCGGATTCAGAAATATACGGATGTGTTTTTTCATTGCCGGGAACCGGCCACTATAATTATTGAGGAGGCGAATATTTTGAGTTTCAGCCGCTTAATTGACCAGTATCGTCCGGAAGTGGAACCCGTATTGACAAGCAAAGTTGAGGAGTTTAAGCTTTTGGGGTATGAAACAATTACGGCAGATGCCATCTGGGGGTATTTAAAAAACAAAAAATGGAAACAAGAAAAAAGACAGAAGATGATTCATGAAATAGTCGGCGACATTCTTGCGGTAAAAGCAGGTGAGTTCATGAATTACGTGACAGTGCAAGCGTTTAAACAAACGGATATGGATTTTGATTTTTCCAATGAGGAAGATCGGAGAGAGTTATTGAAATAGACGAGTCTGACAGTAATTGACTGTTGAAGGCGCTTTTAATAGCTTTTTCAGGGCTTTGTTCCGGCTGGAAAAAGGGTAAGACAGTCATTTACGCGGGTCTTAGTTTAAGGAGGATTTTTACATAATGGTAAAGCGCAGTCGTTTAGTTGCCTTCCTTTTAATTATTTTATTGATTTTTTCCGGCTTGGGGATAACAGGAAAAGATATTTTGCAGGGGATTAAGCTCGGCTTGGATCTTCAGGGCGGTTTTGAAGTTTTGTATGAAGTAAAGCCGGCAAAAGAAGGTCAGAAAATTGACCGGGATGCGTTAACCGCAACCGTGGAAACACTGTATAACCGGATTGATGTCCTTGGTGTAAGCGAACCGTATATTCAGATTGAAGGCGAGAACCGCATCCGCGTTCAGCTTGCCGGAGTTCGGGATCAAAATGAAGCGCGGGAAATTCTTGCCACAGAAGCCAATCTGACCTTCCGGGATGTAAATGATAATTTGCTGATGGACGGAAGCGATTTAGTGGAAGGCGGGGCTAAGCAATCCTTTGATGAACTCGGCCGTCCGAATGTTGTTTTAAAATTAAAAGATGCGAGAAAATTTGGTGATATCACCCGTAAGATTGTGAACATGCCACCGGGGGAAAATCTGCTCATTATTTGGATGGATTTTGAAGAAGGGACCGACTCTTTCCGGGAGACCGGCGCTGATAATGAGAAGGTCATTTCTGCGGCAAGGGTGGATCAAGTTTTTAATCAGGATTCCGTGTCCATTGTCGGAAACTTTACGCCTGAAGAAGCAACGACATTGGCTAATTTATTGAATGCGGGAGCCCTTCCCGTTCAACTTGATGAAGTGTTTTCGACATCTGTCGGCGCTCAGTTTGGAGAACAGGCGTTAGATAAAACTGTATTAGCCGGGATTATTGCATTAATCGCGATCTTCGTGTTTATGATTGCCTATTACCGCTTGCCCGGCCTGGTTGCTACAATCGCTTTGGCCGTTTACTTATATTTAACTTTACTCGTATTTAATCTGATGCACGGTGTGTTAACATTGCCGGGAATCGCTGCGGTAATCCTGGGACTCGGAATGGCGGTTGACGCAAATGTAATTACATATGAACGGTTTAAAGAGGAATTAAAGGTGGGCAGACCTCTTCAGGCAGCCTATAAGGTAGGTTCGAGTGTTTCTTTAACATCAATCATCGACGCCAACTTAACTTCTCTTTTAGCGGCATTTGTCTTGTTCTTTTACGGAACAAGCTCTGTAAAAGGTTTTGCAACCCTGTTGATTGTCAGTATTCTTGTCAGCTTTATTACGGCCGTTTACGGTTCCCGCTTTCTGCTTGGATTACTTGTTAAGAGTAATCTCTTCAAAAGCCCGGTCTGGTATGGTGTAAGACAGAAAGACATAAGGGATCTGCGTGAAAACGTAGAAACGATAGACCTTCCGACTAAATTTGACGGGATAAATTTTGTGCAAAATCGCAAAAAATTTTTCATATTCTCGGGTGCCGTCCTTGCGATAGGATTGGTCAGTTTACTTGCCTTTAAATTAAATCTGGGCATTGATTACAGTCATGGAACCCGGATAGATGTCTTTGCAGACCAGTCCATATCCGCTGAAGAATATCAGGAACATTTGAAAAAACTTGGCATCGAAACTGATGATATTGTTATTTCGGGAGATGAAAAGAATATTGGTGTTGCCAGGACGCAACAAGTCCTCTCCCAGGAGGAAATTGCCGGATTGAAGGCTTATTTTAACGACGAGTACGGGAAAGAACCAAATGTGAGCACGGTTTCGCCAATGGTCGGAAAAGAGCTGGCCAAGAACGCAATGATTGCTGTATTGCTTGCTTCGGTCGGCATTATTCTCTATGTGGCTGTCCGCTTTGAAATGAGAATGTCTGTTCCGGCGGTGCTCGCCTTGTTCTTTGATGCATTTTTAATTATCACAGTGTTCAGTTTGACCCGCTTCGAGGTGGATTTAACCTTCATCGCCGCTGTTTTGACAATTATTGGTTATTCTATCAATGATACTATTGTGACTTTTGACCGGATTCGGGAAAATATGCGGAAGAGAAAGCGTATTAAGAAAGCTGAAGAAATTGCCGATATTGTCAATCGCAGCCTGCGTCAGACTTTGGGAAGGACCGTTATTACGACCATCACTACCCTCATAGCGGTTGCGTCATTATTAATTTTTGGCAGTGAGGCGATTTTTAACTTCTCATTTGCCCTGTTTATCGGGCTCATCGCCGGAGTATATTCATCGCTGTTTATTGCTGCGCAGTTGTATTATGTTTGGAAAGCTAAAGAGTTGAAAACAAAAGGTGTTCTGATCACATTTAAAGAGAAAAAGAAATTTTCTGATGAACCGCAAGTTTAACCGCAGATTTCTGCGGTTTTTTTATAACCATAGAAACTTCTATCAATAGTTTGGAAATTGATAAGAAAAAGAAACGGGAAATTTGCTTATTTTTTATTCCTCCCATTCACAGATTGAAAGACCGGGCCGCCATTTAGTATAATGGAAAAGTTGAGGGGTGAAGGTATGCTGAAACCAAAAACACGCTGGGTGTTACAGCGACAAGATCAAAAACAAATAAATATGCTTGCCGAAAATCTCGGCATTACGCCCCTTCTTGCATCACTTCTCGTAAATCGGGGACTGAACAGTCCGGATGAGGCCCGGGAATTTTTATTTGACAGGGGACTGACCTTTCATGATCCGTTCCTTCTGACGGGAATGGATCGGGCAGTGAACAGAATCAGGGAGGCGATCCTAGATGGAGAGCCGATTTTAATTTTCGGTGATTATGACGCAGACGGCGTAACGAGCACCGCAATCATGATGGTTACTTTACAGGAACTCGGTGCCAATGTGGATTTTTATATCCCGAATCGCTTCACTGAGGGATACGGACCAAATGAGGGTGCTTTCCGCCATGCTGCCGAGTCGGGAATTCGTCTTATTATTACCGTTGACACGGGCATAGCGGCTCTGTCCGAGGCAAAGTTGGCCAAGGAACTGGGGGTTGATTTAATTATTACCGACCATCACGAGCCTGGTGAAGAGCTTCCGGAAGCATTGGCAATCATTCATCCAAAACTTTCGGAGAAATATCCCTTTCAGGATTTGGCCGGTGTGGGAGTCGCTTTTAAGCTGGCCCACGCTTTATACGGTAAGGTGCCAGAGCATCTGCTTGAACTGGCGGCGATCGGAACGGTGGCGGATTTAGTTCCGTTGCGCGGGGAAAACCGCCTGATTGTGAAAAAGGGTCTTGTTCAATTGCGCATGACGAAAAGACCGGGGATTAGGGAACTTTTAAAGAAATGCGGCATTGAACAGGCATCACTGAATGAGGATTCAATCGGTTTTGCCATCGGACCGCGGATTAATGCAGCCGGAAGATTGGACAGTGCCGATCCTGCCGTGCATCTGCTTCTGACAGATGATCCGTATGAAGCGGAAATGATAGCCGAAGAAATAGAAGAGCTTAACAAGGAAAGACAAAATCTCGTCTCAGAGATAGCCGGGGAAGCCATTGCCGAGGTGGAAGAAAAATATCCCATTGAAAAATATTCTGTGATTGTTGTCGGAAAACTAGGCTGGAATCCCGGCGTAACCGGTATTGTTGCTTCCAAGCTTGTGGAAAAATATTACCGCCCGGCCATCGTGTTAAGCTTTGATGAAGAAACGGGACTGGCCAAAGGTTCGGCCAGGAGTATCGCCGGTTTTGATCTCTTCAAAAATCTTTCCCATTGCAGGGATATCCTTCCGCATTTTGGCGGACATGCCATGGCAGCCGGGATGACATTAAACATTGCAGATGTTGAAAAGCTCCGCTTCCGCATTAATAAACTTGCAAATGAGCAGCTCACAGAAGAAGATTTTATTCCTCTTACGGAACTTGATGGTGAAATCTGTGTTAAAGATGTTGATCTCAGGGTGATAGAGGAACTGCAGATGCTTGCTCCGTTCGGAGTCAGCAATCCCAAGCCGAAAATCCTTCTAAAACCTGCACTAGTTTCACAAATAAGAAAAATAGGGGCGACAGAAAATCATTTAAAGGTTATTCTAAAAGGGGAAGGAGCATTACTGGACGGAGTCGGATTCGGAATGGGGCATCTTTTTGAGGAAATCTCCCCATTTTCCAAAATGTCCGCAATTGGAGAGCTTTCGATTAATGAATGGAATAATAACAGAAAACCGCAAATATTTATCCATGATTTAGAAATTTCCGAGTGGCAACTTTTTGATTACCGCGGGCAAAAGTATTTGGATACCATGTTCAAATCTGTTCAAAACGGTAAATGGCTCTTTTTTGATGAAGAAAATTACCGCAGTTTTCAAAATCATCTTAACGGGGCGGATGAATCTATTTTTGTTGATTCTCCGGAAACGGCGAAAAATATTGATGTCACAGAGAAAAATGTTGTTTTGGCTGATTTGCCGCCATCTCTTGCAATTTTGGAAAGCCTGTTTGGCGGAAGGGAACCGGCGCGAATCTATGCCCATTTCTACACCAAAAAAAATGCCTATTTCAGTACAATGCCAACCAGGGAGCATTTTGCATGGTATTACCGGTTTTTGGCGAAAAAAGCTCCATTCGATATTAGAAAAAACGGGGCTGCTCTCGCAAAATACAAGGGTTGGACAAAAGAGACCATTATTTTTATGTCCAGAGTTTTCCTTGAACTTGATTTTATTTATGTGAAAGATGGACTCATTTATTTAAACAAAGCACCAAAGAAAAATGATTTGACAAGTTCATCAACTTATCAAAAGAAGCAGGCATATTTCGCCCTTGAAGGAGTACTGCTTTATTCAACTTACGGGCAGTTAAGAAATTTTTTTGACCAAATTATTCAAGGGTCTGTTAAAAATGAGGAGGCAGTTGAAAAATGGATTTGAAGGATTATATAGCGATTGTTGATGATTTTCCGAAGGCCGGTATTAAATTCAAGGACATTACACCGCTGATGAATGACGGTAAAGCGTTTAAGTATGCTACGGATCAGATTGTAGAATATGCCCGGAATTTGGATGTCGATCTCGTTGTCGGGCCGGAAGCCCGGGGCTTTATCATCGGTTGTCCTGTCGCTTATGCTCTTGAAATCGGTTTTGCTCCTGTTCGTAAGAAAGGCAAACTTCCCCGTGAAACAATCAGTGTTGAATACGGACTGGAGTATGGAAAGGACACATTGACCATTCATAAGGATGCTATTAAGCCGGGGCAAAGAGTCTTAATTATTGATGATTTACTGGCAACAGGCGGTACGATTGAAGCGACAATCAAATTGGTGGAAGAACTGGGTGGAATTGTGGCTGGAATCGCTTTCATCATTGAACTTACTTATTTGGAAGGGCGAAAAAAATTAGAAGGATATGATATACTGGCATTGATGCAGTATTGATATACCGGAAGAGCGCTATGTAAAAGCGCTCTTTTATTGTGAGATTTCTTCTGTCCAGCATATGAAGGAAGAGGTTGCTCTTTTGAACGGCTTCCTGTATCTTTAGAGATAGCGATTTTAGCGAAAATACGGCAAATTTCGACAGTTTGCGTTATAATCTAGGAAAATAGTTGTAAATTGCTTTACATATTCAGATTTTTTTTCGATAATAGTAACAATCATTAGATTATAGCTCTAACTGGTTGGTAATCGTACAAGACAGTTTGGAAATATGCTAGTAAAGGTGATTTTATATGGCGAACGAGCAGGTGTTAACCGCCGAACAAGTCATCGACCGGACAAAAGAATATTTGAATGATGAACATGTCGAATTTGTGAGGAAAGCTTATGAATTTGCATTGCATGCTCATCAGCATCAATTCCGGAAATCGGGGGAACCATACATTATCCACCCTATTCAGGTAGCAGGCATTCTTGCTGACCTGGAAATGGATCCGTATACGGTTGCTGCCGGTTTTCTCCATGACGTCGTTGAGGATACAGATGTTACCCTTGATGATTTGAGAAAAGCCTTTAATGACGAAGTGGCTATGTTAGTCGATGGTGTTACGAAACTTGGAAAAATAAAATATAAATCCCATAAAGAGCAACAGGCTGAAAATCACCGGAAGATGTTTGTTGCGATGGCACAGGATATTCGTGTAATTTTGATTAAGCTTGCTGACCGCCTTCATAATATGCGGACGCTGAAGTTTCTTCCCGCCGAAAAGCAGCGCCGCATTGCCAATGAGACCCTGGAGATTTTTGCCCCTTTGGCACACCGCCTCGGTATCTCAAAAATAAAATGGGAACTTGAGGATACGGCGCTCAGATATTTAAACCCCCAGCAATATTACCGGATTGTCAACCTGATGAAGAAAAAACGCGCCGAGCGGGAAAAGTATCTCGAGGATGTTATGGAGGTTATGCGTTCCAAATTGGAAGAGGTCTCCATTAAAGCGGAAATTTCCGGCCGGCCGAAGCATATTTACAGTATTTATCGGAAAATGACTGTTCAAAATAAACAGTTTAATGAGATTTATGATTTGCTTGCTGTAAGGATTATCGTTAATAGTATCCGCGATTGCTACGCTGTGCTGGGAATCATTCATACCTGCTGGAAGCCGATGCCGGGACGGTTTAAGGACTATATTGCGATGCCCAAGCCCAATATGTATCAGTCATTGCACACGACGGTAATCGGTCCGAAAGGAGAGCCTCTTGAGGTGCAAATCCGGACGACTGAAATGCACCGGATTGCAGAATTCGGGATTGCCGCCCATTGGGCATATAAAGAAGGAAAAACAGTCAATGATGCATCCGATTTGGAAAAAAAGTTGTCATGGTTCCGTGAAATTCTGGAATTTCAAAATGATACGGCAAATGCGGAAGAGTTTATGGAATCATTAAAGATTGACCTTTTTTCCGATATGGTATTTATTTTTACCCCAAAGGGGGATGTCATAGAACTTCCGGCCGGTTCCGTGCCTATTGATTTTGCCTATCGCATTCACTCGGAAATAGGCAATAAAACGATTGGTGCCAAAGTAAACGGAAAAATGGTGACCCTGGATTATAAGCTCAAGACGGGCGATATAGTCGAAATCTTAACTTCTAAACATTCCTACGGACCCAGTCAGGATTGGCTGAAGCTTGCACAAACATCCCAGGCTAAAAATAAAATCCGCCAGTTCTTTAAGAAACAGCGTAAGGAAGAAAATATCATCAAAGGAAAAGAATTGGTTGAAAAAGAAATCCGCAATATGGAATTTGACTTGAAGGAGATCCTCACTCCTGAAAATATTAAAAGAGTAGCGGAAAAATTTAATTTTGCCAACGAAGATGATATGTTTGCAGCTGTAGGTTATAACGGGATTACAGCCCTTCAGGTTGCCAACCGTTTGACGGATAAATGGCGGAGGGAAAGGCATCTTGAACAGGAGTCAACGATCGCCAATGTTGTTTCCGATATCAAGGCGGTGCCTCCTGCGAAAAGACGGGAAACAGGTGTAAAAGTGAAAGGAATCGACAATCTGTTAATCCGTCTTTCCAAATGCTGCAGCCCGATCCCCGGTGATGAAATTGTCGGTTTTATAACAAAAGGAAGAGGAGTTTCCGTTCACCGGACAGATTGTCCGAATATTAAAACGGAAGACGCAAAAGAACGATTGATACCTGTAGAATGGGAAATCGGCTTAAATGATCGCAAGGAGTATAATGTGGATATAGAAATAATGGGATTTGACAGGAGAGGCCTTCTTAATGAAGTGCTCCAGGCTGTTAATGAAACGAAAACAAATATTACATCGGTTACGGGACGGACGGACCGCAATAAAGTGGCAACGATCAGCATGTCTATTTCCATTGCAAATATTCCTCATCTTCAGAAGGTGGTTGACCGGATTAAACAAATAAAAGATGTATACTCCGTCAGACGAATTATGAATTAGAGAAGGAGATTTTTCTATGAAGATTGTAGTCCAAAGAAGCAGGGAAGCCCATGTTTCTGTGGAAGGAAATATAACAGGAAAAATCAACAGGGGTCTGGTTCTTCTTGTCGGGGTGACCCATGATGACACAGAAAAGGACGCGGCCTATTTAGCAGATAAGGTTGTGAATTTGCGCATTTTTGAAGATGAAAATCAAAAAATGAATAAGTCCTTGCTAGACACGGGCGGTGAAATCCTGTCTGTTTCGCAATTTACCTTATACGGTGACTGCCGGAAAGGAAGAAGGCCCAATTTTATGAATGCAGCCGGGCCGGAGCATGCAACAAAAATTTATGAAGCTTTTAACCGGTTTGTCCGTGAGAAAGGGGTTCATGTGGAAACGGGAATGTTCGGAGAAATGATGGAAGTCCATTTGATCAATGACGGACCCGTGACCTTGATTTTGGAAAGTAAATAAAGGTATATAGAGCTGCTTCTTAATACTAAAAAAGGTGCGGGAAGCAGCTCTTTTTGTTTATTCTTTAAAATAGTCTTCGAGACCCCGGACAATTGCCTCTGATACTTGCTCCTGGTACTGTTGCGAGGAAATTAGTGTTTCCTCGCGGGGATTACTCAAATAGCCGAGTTCCAACAAAACGGCCGGATGTTCATTTTCCCTGATGACATAGTAATCGCCAAAGCGGACTCCCCGATCCCTTAAGTTTATTTGCTCTGCTAATGCGCCGTGAATACTGGCGGCCAGCGTTTTTTGCGGGGAATGATAATAATAGCTTGTTATTCCACTGACATTTTTGTCAGTGGTGCTGTCGTAATGAATGCTTATAAACGCATCCGCTTCATGCACATGTGCAAGCCTGACTCTCATTTGCAGGGGAATAAAAATGTCGCTGCTGCGGGTAAGAATGACATTTGCTCCCTCGGCCTCAAGCTTATTAAAGAGAATAAGCCCTGTTTGAAGAGTCAATGTTTTTTCTATTGTTTTTGCGGCTCCCGTTGCTCCGCTGTCCTTTCCTCCGTGTCCCGGATCAACAATAATAACCTTATTGATAAGGGGTTTATTTTTTTCTTTTCTATAAGTACGCGGAATAGGTTTGGAGATATCTGCCAGCCGCCGGGCCACATAGGCTGTTTCCCCGTTTTCCAGAAGAATTTTAACCCAATCTCCGGATATTTTCATGACAGAAAAGCTTTCTCCCGCATTTGCTTTTCTAATAATCCGGCTTTTCAGATCAGGTTGTTCGCGAATATTCGTTCTGTTAAAGAGAATGGTCGCTGTCCGGTTTTCTTCTGTCCGTTCAGGGGAAGACCTGCCCGGTGTTTTCCTGTCATCTCCAGCATCCCCGGCATTTGTGGCTTTGTTAACAAACCAACCGGCAATCCAGCCGAAGAGGCCGTGTTTATATTCAATTTTCAGCCAGTTGTTTTTTTCTTCCAGGATTACGAAGGTTTCTCCCTCTTTCACAGTTCCGACCACCCTGCCGTTCAGCGAGGAATCGTCCCGGACATTTAAGACAGGTGCTTTAACAGTTGCCCGGTTGTAACCGGAATGTGTGTCCTGCGGCTGTCTTTCTTCATTGTTCTTTTTTGGCATTTCAGCCAGTTGTTTTTTTGTTTCTGAAAATGGCTTGTCTTGCTCCGGGTTGTTGTTTTGCATGCGAAGATAATCGCTTTTTACCCATGCTTTCCCACCCTGAAAGACAATTTCTGCCCAGCCGCTTGTAACGGACAGGACGGTTACAATATTTCCCTTTTCAAGAAAACCATTCGCATTATAATTTGTGCCGGGTCCGTCCCGAACCATTAATCTTTGCACAAGAACGATCCCGCTTTGCGCCTCTTTGTCCGGGGGTGGATGATTTTCACGGAACTGTTCTTCGAAGGTTTCATCCGGGGGAGTCTTGCTTCCTTTACTGTTATTGCTGTTATTCTCTTTTTCTTCCTGAAGACCCGCTTCTGTCTCCTTTTCCGTTTCTTGCACGGCTCCGGTTATCCCGCCGCTTTTCAATACGGCGGATAAGTCTGATACCGATCCCGTTTTGACGCTGTCGGGGCCTGTTTTATCTCTATTTATTTTTTGTTTAATGAAGTTGTAAGTTTTCTCTTTTTTTGTTTCATCAACAGCTGGTGGTTGTTCATCCGGCCCCGCCCTGATTGGTGTAAAATCGCTGCTTGTCCCGTTTTGACGGACGGCAGCCTGTGCCTGAAGAGGTTCTGCTGTCCAGGTTATTAGAATGACAGCAAGAATCAGCATGTAAAAACGATATTTTTGCAAAACCCTCCTCTCCTTTTTTAGAAATTGGGAATAATTCCCTTTTTATTGTTTTCGATTAGCTGTGTTCTTTTTCCTTCCTGGAAATTGTTTGGGAATGACTAATAATTTTCGTATGAAAATGGCAAAAATAGACTAGAACAAACAAGGAAGGGGAATGGAAATGAGGGCAAGTGACAAAAACAATATGATTCAGAAAGCGGAAAATAAGCTTTTCGGAATAGATTTTCATGATTTTATTCAAAAAGAACAAACGGATACCATGGTGGAACTTGCGACAGAGTTTGGCCTCACTGTCGGAGATGTAAGAAAACTGAAGAAACGGCTGGAACGTTCTTGACAATTGAAAAATTGAAGATTAAGATATGAAAAGATAAGGACAACCGTTAATGGAGAAAAGTAGTTAAGATCCATATGGAAAGAGAGGAAATGCCGCGGCTGAAAGCATTTCTCCATCATGACTTAACGAAAGAACACTCCGGAGGTTTCGCTCTGAAAGAGAAATTCTTTAGTAGGAGCGGACGTAAAACAGGCGTTAACTGTGAAAGTGGAAGTTATGCTAATGTTAATGACTTCAATTAGGGTGGCACCACGGGAATACCAACTCTCGTCCCTTGTATAGGCTGTACAAGGGGGGAGGGTTTTTTGTTTTGAAATAGCTTTCAGTCCCCGTCGGCATGGATACATAGTTTCATAAATATAAAAGCGTGTTATGGAAAGACTTGATGAATAACAATTATTTAACCTTTTACATAAAGACAGGGTACGAGGAGGATTTACATTGACAATCAGTATACCGCGCGGAACTAAAGACATTTTGCCCGGAGAGGTTGAAAAATGGCAGCTTATTGAAAAAAAAGCCCGCGAACTTTGTGAACGTTATCAATATCAGGAAATTCGCACGCCTGTTTTTGAACAAACAGATCTGTTTGCCAGGAGTGTTGGGGATACCACTGATATTGTTCAGAAGGAAATGTACACCTTTACGGATCGGGGAGGCAGAAGCCTGACGCTGAGGCCTGAAGGAACTGCAGCCGTAGTCCGTTCCTATGTTGAACAAAAAATGTATGGATTTCCCAATCAGCCTGTAAAGCTTTATTATATGGGACCGAGGTTCCGTTATGAAAGACCGCAGGCCGGCAGATACCGCCAGTTTGTTCAATTCGGAGTCGAAGCGCTCGGAAGTGCCGATCCGGCTATAGATGCGGAAGTCATTGCATTGGCGATGAATTTATATTGGGAACTTGGTTTGCGGAAGCTGAAGCTTGTTATTAACAGTCTCGGTGATACAGAAAGCAGAAATGCGCACAGAGAGGCGCTGATTAATCATTTCCGGCCGCGGATTGGTGAGTTTTGCAGTGACTGTCAAACACGTCTTGAGAAAAACCCGATGAGAATTCTTGATTGTAAAAAGGACCGGGAACACGAATTAATGAAAACAGCGCCGTCCATTCTTGATTATTTGAATGAAGATTCAAGGAAGTATTTTGAAAAAGTGCAGCAGTACCTGAAAGATCTTGATATTCCGTTTGAAGTGGATTCGAATCTTGTCCGCGGCCTTGATTATTATAATCATACGGCATTTGAAATTATGAGTGACGCTGAGGGATTCGGGGCAATTACAACCCTTTGCGGCGGGGGCCGTTATAACGGACTTGTTGAAGAACTGGGAGGTCCGGAAACACCCGGAATCGGTTTTGCATTAAGTTTTGAACGCTTTATTGCGGCTTTGGAAGCAGAGAATATCAGCCTTAACGTGAAACAAGAAATAGATTGCTATATCGTCGCTGTGGGGGAAAAAGCCAGGGATTATTCCGTGAAATTGCTTCACAAGCTTCGCATGGCCGGTTTTTCTGCTGAAAGAGATTATTTGAACAGAAAAATTAAAGGCCAGTTTAAGGCGGCAGACCGGTGTCATGCCAAATATGCGGCTATTCTTGGGGATAATGAACTTGAAGCAAACAAGATTAATCTGAAGAAAATGGATACAGGTGAACAAGAAGAAATTTCATTGGATGAGTTTATCGATTATTTTAAATCAATCATGGAGTAGAAGAGGAGGAGCAGTTATGTATGGTCGAACCTATTTTTGCGGAGAAGTTCCGGAGCAGGCAGTTGGAGAAAAAGTCATTCTGAAAGGATGGGCGCAAAGACGCCGTGACCTTGGAGGAGTTATTTTTATTGACCTTCGTGACAGAACAGGGATCATTCAAACCGTTTTTAACCCGGATTTTTCTAAAGAAGCATTGGAAATTGCAGAGAAAATCAGAAATGAATATGTATTAAGCGTTGAAGGAACGGTTGTAGCCCGTGATGAAGGAACCTATAATGAAAATTTAAAAACGGGCAAAATTGAAGTCCAGGTTGAAAAGGTAACGATTCTAAATGAATCAAAAACACCGCCATTTGTAATCGAGGATAAAACGGATGTTTCCGAAGATGTCCGTTTGAAATACCGGTATTTGGATTTGCGTCGTCCTATGATGCTGGAAACAATGAAACTCCGCCACCAAACAACGAGAGTGATTCGCAACTTTTTGGATGAGCAGGGATTCATGGATGTGGAGACGCCGATTTTGACAAAAAGCACACCCGAAGGAGCACGGGATTATCTTGTCCCGAGCCGTGTCCATCCAGGCGAATTTTATGCCCTGCCCCAGTCTCCGCAGATTTTTAAACAGTTGTTGATGGTAGCAGGATTTGAAAAATATTATCAAATTGCCCGCTGTTTCCGGGATGAAGACCTTCGTGCCGACCGTCAGCCGGAATTTACACAAGTTGATATTGAGACAAGTTTTATGAGCAAAGAGGACATTATGTCATTGATGGAAAAAATGATGCAAAGACTTATGAAGGAAGTTAAAGGAATTGAAATCGAGATTCCGTTCCAGCGTTTGTCCTATCATGAAGCAATGGAAAGATACGGCAGCGATAAACCTGATACACGCTTTGAAATGGAGCTTGTAGATGTTTCGGAAATTGTTAAGGATTCTGCTTTTAAAGTCTTTTCCGGTCCGGTTTCCACTGGAGGGCAAGTAAAAGGAATCAATGTGAAGGGAGCAGCAGAAAAATATTCCAGAAAAGATATTGACGGGTTGACTGAATATGTGTCCCGTTACGGAGCAAAAGGGCTTGCCTGGCTGAAGGTTGAAAATGACGGATTAAAAGGTCCAATCTCAAAATTCATTTCGGAAGAAGAAGAAAAGGGACTTGCTTCAGCCATGGATGCGGAAACAGGCGACCTTCTGTTATTTGTGGCCGACAGGAAATCTGTTGTTGCTGATTCATTGGGCGCACTGCGTCTCAAACTTGGCAAAGACCTCGGCTTAATTGATGAAAGCAAATTTAACTTCCTTTGGGTTACCGATTGGCCGCTTCTTGAGTATGATGAGGAAGCCGGCAGGTATTTTGCCGCCCACCATCCGTTTACGATGCCTGTCAGGGAAGACATACCGCTTCTTGATACGGATCCCGGAGCAGTACGGGCAGAGGCTTATGATATCGTTTTGAACGGTTATGAACTTGGGGGCGGATCCCTGCGTATTTTTGAAAGAGAAATTCAGGAAAAAATGTTTTCCGTTCTTGGATTTACACCGGAAGAAGCCCGGGAACAGTTCGGATTCCTGCTTGATGCTTTTGAATACGGCACACCCCCGCACGGCGGAATTGCCATTGGTTTGGATCGGCTGGTAATGATTCTTGCAGGCAGAACGAATTTGCGGGATACCATTGCGTTTCCGAAGACGGCAAGTGCAAGCTGTCTCCTGACAGAAGCGCCGAGCGAAGTCAGTTCGAAGCAGCTGCTTGAATTGAATTTGGTTTCCATTAAAAAAGAATAAGGAATAAATTGTTATATCTTAAAAAGCTTTTGCTGCTGCGGTATTTGTTAAGAAATTGACCTAGCCCCTCATTTTGCGTTTCTTGAAAATGAGGGGCTTATATGATATTATCGAAGTAACAAAAGAGTCCTGATGTGTTAGTTGAGTACCTAAAGTTTTGACCGAACACTATTGAATAGGGAGCTTGCGTTTTTAAGTAAAGTAAATGCCCTTTTTCCCGGGGACTTACAATACTTAAAACAGAGCACCCACCTGCCGAGAGCGGGTTCAAAACAATGGTTTATGAACAACGGCACGATTGGGACTCTTTTATATGGTGTTAATCATGCAGCAAACTGCATGATTTTTTTTGTGAAAAACAGCAGGTCTTTTTATATAGAACATATATACCAAAATGACGAGGGGAAGATGGTTTTATGCTTCATCAGTTTTCAAGAAATGAATTGGCGATTGGAAAAGAAGGATTGGCCAGATTACGGAATAGTACAGTCGCCGTATTGGGAATCGGCGGGGTTGGCTCCTATGCTGCGGAAGCCTTGGCCCGTTCCGGAGTC
Organism: Robertmurraya sp.; assembly: GCA_025451895.1. Taxonomy (GTDB): domain Bacteria; phylum Bacillota; class Bacilli; order Bacillales; family Cytobacillaceae; genus CALKIU01. The sequence continues at coordinate 17,379 of JANWJP010000138.1, read as the reverse complement.
GGAAGAATGATTCTCATTGACAAGGATGATGTTGACATCACCAATATTAACCGGCAAATTATTGCCCTTCTGTCCACTGTCGGCAGGCCAAAAGTAGAAGTAATGAAGGAACGGATTATGGATATAAATCCGGATTGTGAAGTGATCGCCTTAAAAATGTTTTATACTGAGGAGACATATGAAGAGATTTTTCAGTACTGCCCTGATTTTGTCATTGATGCCTCCGACACGATTTCTTATAAAATCCATCTTATGAAAGAATGTTTGCGGCGGAACATTCCGATGATTTCCAGCATGGGTGCTGCCAATAAAATGGATCCGACCCGTTTTCAAATAGCGGATATTTCAAAAACACATACGGATCCCATTGCTAAGGTAATTCGTACGAGGCTTAGAAAAGAAGGGATCACAAAAGGAATTCCGGTTGTCTTTTCCGATGAAAGTCCAATCGTTATTCGTGAGGATGTCCGCAAAACGGTTGGCAATGATCAGTCGCAAATAAGAAAAGCTCAAATGCCTCCGTCTTCCAATGCGTTTGTTCCTTCAGTAGCAGGTTTAATTATGGCAGGCTACATTGTCGGAAAAATTCTGGAGAATATTGAAATTCTTCGTGTAAAAGACGATAAATAAGTAGCAATAAAAAATTATTTTGCATAAAACCGGATTCCTTCCCTTCGCGGGTGACTGGTTCAAAAGGGTTTCATTATGTTTTAAAATGGCGGCAGTTCATCCCGGAGGTTTTTTAAATGGATGCCGCCAGCCTCTCCGCTTAGCTGGAAGGCTGGCAGAACATTTATGTTTTTATACCTGTTAGCTTGCGTTTTTTGGATTTACAGCGGCTGTTCAGAGGGGATATGTTCCGGATGCACTGAATGCGGGGAAAGTCCTATGAGTATTGCTGTTGAAATACACAATGTTACAAAAAGAATTAAAGATAAAACAATTATTGATAAGATCAGTTTTGAGGTTTACCGGGGAGAAGTTTTTGGATTTCTGGGACCAAACGGCGCCGGCAAAACTACGACGATCCGGATGATGGTAGGCCTTATGTCAATTACTGAAGGAGATATAAAAATATGCGGAAAGAGCATCAAACATGATTTTGAAGAGGCCGTCAGCCGGGTTGGTGCAATTGTTGAAAATCCGGAAATGTACCAGTTCTTAAGCGGATATGATAATCTCCTTCATTTCGCAAGAATGTCCCCGGGAGTCAATAAAGAAAAAATAGCTGAAGCAGTGGAATTAGTTGGTCTCACGGACCGTATAAAGGATAGAGTAAAGACCTATTCCTTGGGAATGAGGCAAAGGCTTGGTTTGGCACAATGCTTGCTTCATGACCCGGAGGTTTTGATATTGGATGAACCGACGAATGGGTTTGATCCTGCGGGGATTCGCGAAATCCGGGACCATATCCGCATGCTCGCCAAGAAAAAAAATATGGCAGTAATCGTTTCCAGTCATTTGCTTTCGGAGATGGAAATGATGTGTGACCGTTTTGGTATTATACAAAAGGGAAAGCTTATTGATATCCAGTCTGTACATGATTCAGCAACTGACAGCGAGAAAGTTTATGAGTTTGACATTGATTCTGTGGAGAAAGCCTCATTGATTTTGAAAACTGCTTTTCCGCACCTTGAATGGAAAAATGCTGAAAACGGCATATTTGTCCGGGCCGCAAGAGAAGATATTCCCCTGCTTGTTAAGCGATTTTCTGGAGAAGATATTAACATCTTCGGTGTTAAAGAGGTTACAAAAACATTGGAGGAAAGGTTTTTGGAAGCAACCAATGGAAGGGGTGCGTTAAAAAATGCCCGGTTTGATCCGCAATGAACTTATGAAAATATTTAAGCGCCCCGGTTCGCTCATTATGATTGCAATTTTAATTCTATTGGTGACTGTTGCCGGGACATTTATCGGAATCCAGGCAAGCAAAGGGGCAGTTCCTGATAATTCCGAGTGGCGGCACGGCCTTGAAATGGAAAATAATCGTCTGAAGCGTCAGTTGGAAGATACAAAGGAATTTGGAAATGAGCGGGATATATACTATATCGAGCAGCAAATTGCCATTAATGAGTACCGCCTTAAGCATGATATTTCCATAAATAAAGATTATTCCATGTGGGATTTTGTTAACGGGAACCTGCCTTTCATTGATGTGGCCGGGATGTTCACGATTATCATTGCGGCAGGAATTGTTGCCGGTGAATTTAATTGGGGAACAATAAAATTATTGCTCATTCGTCCCCGAAGCCGTTCAAAAATCCTCATGGCAAAATATTTGTCAGTACTTATTTTTGCATTGGTTAATCTCGTCGTTCTGCTCGTATTTTCAACGATTCTCGGGGCTTTGTTATTTGGAGTGCCGGAGGAGGCTCCCGTCCATTTGCTCTATTATAACGGAAAAGTTATTGAACAAAGCATGCCTGTATATTTGTTAGTCTCATATTTGTTGTATTCCATACATATGATTATGCTTGCCACGATGTCTTTTATGATTTCTGCTATTTTTCGAAGCAGTTCCATTGCCATTGGAGTTTCCCTTTTTCTCATGTTTACAGGTGTTCAAATAACTGATTTGCTTGCGGAGAAATATGATTGGGCTAAATACAGCTTATTTGCAAATACAAACCTTATTCAATACTTTGAAGGCTATCCGATGGTTGAAGGAATGACACTTCCCTTTTCTGTTATTATGCTGTTGATTTACTTTGGATTATTTCAATTTTTGGCTCATTATATTTTTAGAAAACGTGATATAACGGCATAAAATAAAATCCACAGAACGGTACCCGGTACCGTTGTGGATTTTACTATTTTGTTTTAAGAATATTTTCATAAACAGCAGCGAGTCCTTTTTCGAATTTTCCTGTTTTTTTAGGATGATAGTAGATTTTGTTTTTTATGTTATCAGGCAAATATTGCTGTTTAACCCAGCCGCTTTCATAATCATGCGGATACAAGTAGTCAATTCCTCTCCCTAAAGCTTTGGCCCCTTTATAATGGGCATCCTTCAAATGGTCCGGCACCTCGCCGCTGATTCCTTTTCTGATATCCGACAAGGCAGCATCAATTGCCATGATGCCTGAGTTTGATTTTGGCGAAAGGCATAGCTCGATAACGGCATTTGCAAGGGGAATACGCGCTTCCGGGAAACCGAGCCGTTCGGCAGTTTCAACGGCCGCAAGCGTTCTTGCCCCTGCCTGCGGGCTGGCAAGGCCGATATCTTCATAGGCAATAACAAGCAGTCTTCTTGCGATGCTATGCAAATCACCAGCTTCGATGAGGCGTCCCAAGTAGTGGAGGGCTGCGTTGACATCGCTTCCCCTGATTGATTTTTGAAAGGCCGACAGAACATCGTAGTGTGCATCACCGTCTTTATCCATCGCCAGAGCCTTTTTTTGGATGCATTCTTCAGCAATCGCAAGGTCAATATGAATTATCCCGTTTTCATCTTGATCCGTCGATATAACAGCCAGTTCCAAGGCATTTAAAGAACTTCTCAGGTCTCCGTTCGATGCGGTTGCCAGATGGTTTAAGGCATCATCAGAAATCCGGACTTGATAAGAGCCCAGTCCCCTTTCCTCATCTTCAAGAGCCTGTTTTAATGCAAAAATAATTTCATCGACAGAAAGAGGCTTTAATTCGAATATTTGACATCTGCTTCTAATGGCAGGATTGATGGCGTGATAAGGATTGCTTGTAGTTGCTCCGACCAGGACAATTGAGCCGTTTTCTAAATGGGGAAGAAGAAAGTCTTGTTTTGCTTTGTCCAGGCGGTGGACTTCATCAAGCAAAAGAATGACTTTTCCGGACATTTTTGCTTCTGCCGCAACGGCTTCCATGTCCTTTTTGTTATTCGTCACTGCATTAAGGGTGCGGAAAGCAAACTTAGTGCTTCCGGCAATCGCGCTGGCGATGGATGTTTTTCCTATCCCCGGGGGTCCATAAAGAATCATTGATGATAATTGTTTTGCTTTGACCATACGGTAGATGATTTTTCCTTCCCCGACGAGATGTTTTTGCCCGATGACTTCATCAATGGTACGGGGTCTCATCCGGTAGGCAAGGGGTTTAAGATGCATATGAATCTCTCCCATATTTTTGATATGTAAAAAAATCCAATACTGCAGAACTTACATCATCATCTTTTCCATTTATTATTTTTAGAATAGCCGGGCAAAATGGACAGACGAATGTTTTAATTATAAAAAAGCCATACTGCCGCAGTTTTTCTATTTTCACTTTTACGATATCATGCAGATAATAGAAATGCATATCATTTAAAAAATATGCTATAATGTCACAAGTCTATCAAATTACTGAGGATTTTGATACGATTTTTATTGAGTAAAGAGTACGGGAGAATCTAATTTAATGAATACACAAAAAAGGGGACAGACCGGTTCACGGTTTATTGTCTATATATCCGGCTTACTTGTGATGTCACTGGGGATCGTGTTGTTAATTAAAGCGGACTTCGGAGCGCCGCCCTGGGATGTGTTTCATGTAGGTTTATATTACCAACTCGGTTGGACAATCGGTACATGGTCGATTATTGTCGGTTTCTTTATTTTAGCAGTGTCAGCGGTGATCGACAAGAAATTTCCCCAAATCGGCGCATTTCTTAATATGATCCTGGTCGGGTTATTTATTGATATGTATTTTCTGCTCCCGTTTATTGACACTCCGGGTACATGGGCAGGCAAACTTCTTATGTTTTTTTCCGGACTGGTGATTAACGCCTATGGAATGGGAATTTATATTTCCGCTCAGTTTGGAGCGGGTCCCCGTGACAGTTTAATGTTGGCGCTCAAGAGTAAAATGGGGTGGAAAGTTCAAAATGTGCGTGCGGCAATGGAAATCATTGTTCTGCTGCTTGGATGGCAGCTCGGCGGCCCCGTTTTTTTGGGCACCGTTCTTTACAGCGTATTCATCGGTCCTTTAGCCGGTGTTAGTCTGAGGCAGACGCAAAAATTAACTGATCATCTGCTTCTGAGATTGCAAAGGAAACAGCCGCTCCTGAAACATATGAATGTAAAAGCAGAAAATCAAAGAGAGGTGTGACGTATGAAAATTTCTACAAAGGGCAGATACGGTCTGACAATCATGATTGAACTGGCCAAGAAATACGGGGAAGGTCCAGTATCATTAAAATCAATTGCACAGGCAAATGATCTTTCTGAGCACTATTTGGAACAACTGGTGGCTCCTTTAAGAAATGCAGGGCTTGTAAAAAGTATACGGGGGGCTTATGGAGGTTATATTCTAAGCAGACCCCCTTCCCAAATCACTTCAGGGGATGTGATCCGTGTTCTTGAGGGTCCGATTCTTCCCGTGGAAGGAATAGAGGACGAAGGTTCCGCCCAAAAGCAACTTTGGATGCGGATTAGTGAAGCGATTAAAGGAGTGCTCGATAACACCACCCTGGAAGACTTGGCGGGCTATCCGGAAGATGATGATCTTCAAGGCTATATGTTCTATATATAAGCGAAAGAGAGGCTTTTTATTGAATTTCGATTTTAGCGGAACATGAAAGGCTGCCTTTTCATATTCAGGTGAAATGATTGATTTTGACTATTCAAGAAGGTGAGATCAGTGGAGCGGATTTATGTAGATCATGCAGCGACTACGCCGATGCATTCCGGCGTTATTGAAGCGATGACGAATGTAATGAATAATCAGTTTGGCAATCCTTCGAGTATTCATTTTTTTGGCAGAGAGGCAAGGCGTGTTCTTGATGAGGCCAGGGAAACACTTGCACAAAGCATTGGCGCGTCGGTAAATGAAATTATACTGACGAGTGGAGGCACGGAAGCTGATAACCTGGCTATTTTCGGTACAGCCAGAAGCCTTAAAGAAAAAGGAAAACATATTATTACAACAGAAATTGAACATCACGCCGTTCTGAACGCCTGCAAACAATTGGAAAAGGAAGGGTTTGAGGTTACTTATTTGCCTGTGGACGAATATGGCGTTATTTCGGTAAGTGATTTTAAATCGGCTCTCAGGGAAGATACCATTCTCGTTACTGTCATGTATGGAAATAATGAAGTCGGTTCGCTTCAGCCTATTGAAGAGATCGGGGAAATACTCCGGGATCATCAGGCTTTATTTCACACCGATGCCGTTCAGGCCTACGGGTTGGAAGATATTAATGTCAAAAAACTGAACATTGATCTTTTAACTGTGTCAGCCCATAAAATTAACGGCCCAAAAGGAACCGGCTTTCTGTATGCCGGAAGAAATGTACATTTATTGCCGCTTATGTTTGGGGGAGAACAGGAACGGAAACGGCGTGCCGGAACAGAGAATGTTGCCGCCATAGCGGGATTCAGCGCAGCTGTAAAAATAATCGGGGCTGAAAGATTGGAGCGCAGGGAGCAGTATGTCCGTTTTAAGAAATTGCTGATTGAAGAATTGAAAAGACATCAAGTGGATTTTTTCATAAACGGGAAGCCGGAACATTCCCTTCCGCATCTTTTAAATCTCAGTTTTCCCGGAACGGATGTTGAGGCCATGCTTGTCAATCTTGATTTAGCCGGAATTGCCGCTTCAAGCGGTTCGGCTTGTACGGCAGGTTCCATTGATCCTTCCCATGTTCTTACAGCCATGTTTGGAAAAAATTCGGACCGTTTGCACAATTCGATCCGGTTTAGTTTCGGGCTTTATAATACTAATGAACAAGTTATAAAAGTGGCTGCCGAAACGGCAAAAATTGTGCATCGTTTAACGAAAAAATAATTTGCCGGGTCCGTAAACGGGACTTTAGGAAATTCGTTTATATGAGTGGTAGTCATAAGCAAAATGTTGTGATATGTTATGAATGATTTCCGCCTTACAGCGGAGGAATGCCTGTTAATTTCAGGGAAAGAGTCCCTCTTTTGCTCCGGGTAATTTTCAGGAGCCGGAAGATTGTGAACAGAAACGGGATAGATATCTGTAAAAATAAAGACAAATTTTTAAATATACGGGGGGTGAAAAAATGAAAAAAAGTCCGCAAGAAACAAGAGTGGTTGTCGGCATGTCCGGAGGTGTTGATTCTTCAGTTGCCGCACTTTTGTTGAAAGAACAAGGCTATGATGTCATCGGAATTTTCATGAAAAACTGGGATGATACGGATGAATTCGGTGTTTGCACGGCGACGGAAGATTATGAAGATGTCATTCGTGTTTGCAATCAAATCGGTATTCCCTATTATGCTGTCAACTTTGAAAAACAATATTGGGACAAGGTCTTTACTTATTTCCTTAATGAATATAAAGCGGGAAGAACGCCGAATCCGGATGTCATGTGCAATAAGGAAATCAAATTTAAAGCTTTCCTTGAGCATGCAATGAATTTGGGAGCCGATTATTTGGCCACCGGCCATTATGCCCGTGTGGAATACCGCGACGGAGAATATAAGATGCTTCGCGGAGTTGACAACAATAAGGATCAGACTTATTTTCTCAATCAATTGACACAGAAACAATTATCAAAAGTTATGTTTCCGCTTGGCCATCTTGAAAAGGCAAAGGTCAGAGAAATTGCCAAAAAGGCCAATTTGGCAACTGCGGAAAAGAAGGACAGTACAGGGATTTGTTTTATCGGTGAAAGGAATTTTAAGGAATTCCTAAGCCGGTACTTGCCCGCACAACCGGGGAATATGGAAACAATGGATGGTAAAGTGGTCGGACGTCACGACGGGCTGATGTATTATACAATCGGTCAAAGGCACGGACTCGGCATCGGAGGAGCCGGGGAACCGTGGTTTGTGCTCGGCAAAGATCTTGAACGCAATGTTCTTTATGTCGGGCAGGGGTTTCACAACGAAAAATTATACTCCGACTCCATAATTGCGGTCGATGTCAATTGGGTTTCTGACAAAGAAAAACCCAAAACCTTTACTTGTACGGCAAAATTCCGCTATCGCCAGCCGGACAGTCCTGTAACGGTTCATCTGCTTGAGGACGGGAAAGTAAAAGTGGAATTTCATGAACCGATTCGGGCTGTAACACCCGGACAAGCTGCCGTTTTTTACAATGGAGATGAATGTCTTGGCGGCGGAACGATCGATGAAATTTACCGGGATGGCAAACGGCTTCACTATGTAGGCTGATTAATAATTATCCACGGGGCCCGTTTTCGTCCCTGTGGATAATTTCTGTTTCACGGATGATTTTTGTTTAATTTTTAACCAATACAATAAAAATTTTATTTTTCGCTTAACTATGCGTTTCGGTATACTTGAACTGAATTCAACAGATCTGAATTTTGGTGCCGGTGAAGATTGGAGTGTTCTTATGGATAAAAATAAAACGGGGATAGAGTTTATGAAAGAAGGAAAGTGGGAAGAAGCAGCCAAATCCTTCATGGAGGCAATTGAAGAGAACCCCGGGGATGCTGTATCCTATATCAATTTTGGCAATGTTCTTTCCGCGGTCGGAGAAACGGAAAAAGCTCTTTCTTTTTTCAAAAAAGCGATCGAGATTGATGAAGGAGCATCAGCGGCTTATTACAGTGCCGGAAATGTATATTTTGAACAAGAAAATTTTGAAGAAGCAAAGAACATGTTTGAACAAGCGCTGTTAAAAGGATTGGATTCAGGTGACAACTATTTTATGCTCGGACTCACCTTAATGCGCCTGGAGCAATTTCGCTTTGCCCTCCCTTATTTGCAGCGGGCACAGGAAGTAAACGAACAGGATATCGAGGCGGTTTTTCAGTACGGGCTTTGTTTGGCGCAAACAGGATTGCTTGATGAGGCAATCGGACAATTCAATAAATGTATCCGCTTGGATGAGAAGCATGCCGATGCTTATTATAATTTGGGGGTTGCATATTCAATAAAAGCAGATAGGGAAAAGGCGCTTGATATGTTTGAAAAAGCCCTTGAAATTCAACCCGGGCATATTTTGGCAGGGCACGGAAAAAACGTGTTAGAAAATGGAGAAACGGATCCTGAAGCGGGCACGGACAATTAGCTAAAGGGGGTCATCCCGTTGGAAAGCACGGAGCAGCTTGACCTGTTTGATGAGCAAAAAAAATACATAAAAGGCAGGCATCTTGTAACTATTTTCCGCAATGAGGAAAATTATTATACAGTCCTGAAAATTAAGGTGGAGGAAACAAATCTTGTGTATGAAGAAAAGGATGCGACCATCACAGGTTATTTTCCTTCCATTCATGAGCATGAAACGTATATTTTTTACGGACAAATGAGAGAACATCCCAGATTTGGCCTGCAGTTCCATGCCGATCATTTTCGCAAAGAGCTTCCGCAAACAAGAGAGGGCGTCATTGCCTATTTATCGGGAGAACTGTTTAAAGGAATCGGCAAGAAAACGGCGGAAAAAATCGTTGACACTTTAGGCGAAAATGCCATCTCGAGAATTTTGAACCAGCCTTCACTGCTTGATACTGTGCCAAGGCTTCCTCCTGATAAGGCAAAACAGCTCTATGACACATTGATGGAGCATCAGGGACTTGAACAAGTAATGATTGCTTTGAATCAATACGGATTTGGTCCGCAACTTTCCATGAAAATTTACCAGGCCTATAAAGACCGGGCTATTGAAGTGATTCAAAAGAATCCTTACCGGCTTATTGAGGATGTAGAGGGGATTGGATTCAGCAGGGCGGATGAACTCGGATATCAATTGGGAATTTCCGGAAGCCATCCGGACCGGATCAAGGCAGGCTGTTTGTATACATTGGAACAGGAATGTATGCAGGCCGGGCATGTCTACATTCCCGCAAGAACTCTTCTTGTAAGCGTCAAAGAGCTGCTGGAGGAAAATAAACGGGACAATATTGAATACGAAGATATATCTGCTGAATTGTTAAAGCTTGAAGAAGAAGGAAAAATTATTATCGAGGAACAAAGAATTTATCTTCCTTCTCTTTATTTTGCCGAAAAAGGTTTAGTAAACAGCATAAAAAGAATCCTCAGCCAAAAGGAATATGAGAATCAATTTCCCCAATCTGAATTTCTCCTTGCACTCGGAAATCTTGAGGAAAGACTGAAGGTTCAATATGCTCCCTCTCAAAGGGAAGCAATTCAAACTGCTCTGATGTCACCGATGCTGATTTTGACCGGGGGACCGGGAACAGGAAAAACGACTGTCATTAAAGGGATTGTGGAGCTTTACAGTGAACTCCACGGATGTTCTGTAAGAAAAGAGGATTACAGAAATAAGGATGAACCGTTCCCATTTATTTTAGCCGCTCCGACGGGCAGAGCCGCAAAAAGAATGAATGAATCCACCGGGCTTCCGGCGATGACGATTCACCGTTTATTGGGCTGGGATGGTATCGACGGTTTTACACATACCGAGGATAACCCGCTGAAAGGAAAAATTGTGATTATTGATGAAGCATCCATGCTTGATATATGGCTTGCCAATCAATTATTCCGGGCTCTTCCTGAACAGGTACAAGTAATTCTTGTCGGCGATGAGGACCAGCTTCCTTCCGTTGGTCCGGGACAGGTTTTGAAAGATTTGCTTGAGTCGGAAACGATTCCCGTTGTCAGGCTGACTGATATATATCGTCAGGAGGAAGGTTCATCGATTATCGATCTTGCACATCAGATAAAGTCGGGGGAATTGCCGCCTGATGTTGCAAAACAGCAAGCTGACCGTTCTTTTATCCGCTGCAGTTCCGCTCAAATGGGCGATGTTGTGAAAAAAATTGTTTTAAATGCCATTAAGAAGGGGTACATGTCAAGGGATATTCAAGTACTTGCCCCGATGTATAAGGGTCCGGCGGGAATTAACCGCTTAAATGAGATTTTGCAGGAAGTATTTAACAGTAATGAAACCGGGAAGAAAAGGGAAATTTCCTTCGGAGACACGGTTTACCGGGTCGGAGATAAGGTTCTTCAACTTGTTAACCGCCCGGAGGATCATGTTTTTAACGGGGATATTGGCGAGATTATTTCGATTATTTATGCGAAGGAAAACCTTGAAAAACAGGACCAAATCATTGTTTCTTATGATGGGGCAGAGGTTGTGTATACACGCCAGGACTTAACACAAATTACCCATGCATTTTGCTGTTCCGTTCATAAATCCCAGGGGAGCGAATTTCCGATTGTTATATTTCCTGTTGTCAGAAGCTATTATCGTATGCTGCGCCGGAATTTAATCTATACGGCGATAACCCGGGCCAAACAGTTTTTAATCCTGTGCGGGGAAGAAGATGCTTTGCGAACAGGTGTGGCCAGAATTGACGAGCAATCACGACTGACAACTTTAAAGGAAAAACTGCAGCAGACGATTTGTAAAACAGGGGCATTCTCAGAAGAAAAAGATATGACTCTGGAGACTGCCGGAGAAAAACTGGAACAGAACTTCCGGGAAGAACCTTCAAGCCGCGAACCTGCAGCTGGGGATAAGAGTCTTCCTCACACCTCAGATGGTAAAGGGTCAATTTCATTGGAAGAGGAGCTCATGAATGTGGACCCGATGATCGGAATGGAGCAAATTACTCCTTATGATTTCCTGAATGAAAATGAAAGTTGAAAAAGGAGCTGAAGTGCTCCTTTTTTTTCTGCAAAACTAATATTTGGTAAACTTTCTAGCTTATGACCGGAGGCAAAAAGTAAAAACTAAAGATGATGTTCGGAAAGGTGGGAAAGCTTTTGCGAACATTCTCACTGCTAAAGGGTCTTCCAATCATTGTACAGAATTCAGGAAGCAAAATTGGTGAAGTCGCCGATCTGAACATTTCAACAACAGGAAAGGTTAAAGGTTTGCTGTTTAAAAAAGGCGCTCTCTTTAAACGGACATATTTTATTCCGGTGGAAAAGGTTCTTGCCCTGGGGCCTGACGGGGTTATGATCGATGAGGAAGATGTTTCTTCAATCGATGAGCAGTCACTGGAGTACACCTTTGAAAGCAAACAGAAGCTGGCAGGAAAAGCAATTATGTCCCGGGAAGGTGAAAAATTAGGATATTTGGAAGATGTATACTTTTTGGAAGAATTGGGAACAATTGTAGGGTATGAATGCTCGGATGGTTTCTTTTCTGATATCACAGAAGGGAAGCGGGTTGTTAAGACCGGGGAGCCCCCTACAATTGGAAAAGACACCATCATCGTAACGATTGACGAGTCGAAGTAAAAAATCCTGGATGATGGAAATTGAGGTGTTGAATCAATGTTAAAATGTCCTAATTGCCAAAGCAAAGACCTGGGGAAAATCGGTATTAACCAGTATTATTGCTGGAACTGTTTTATAGAGCTTTCAATCGGCCAAAACATCATCAATAGCCATCAGGTGGAAGAGGACGGAACCCTGACTTCACTGGATGATCTGTTTGGAGAGGAAGAGCGCCGCTTCAGTGTTTAAACATCGCCGAAGTGAGGTGATCACATGAATAAATTTGTAACGAGTGCTATTGCAGTGGGTGTTGGAATGGCAGCTTATAATATGATGCGGAAAAATAATTTGCTGTCATCACGAAATGTTAGGAAAATGCAAAAACGAATAGCCAGAGCCATGTCTTAGTTCCACGCCCCCTCTATTCCGGAGGGGGTTAAATCTTTCATATACACAGGGGTGGATGATATGGATTTTCAGAGAAAATGGTTTGCCCGCCTCGGACTTTTATTACTTGTTTTTATCCTTATATTCTTTTTTCTGAAGCTTCGGTCTATTTGGGTTCCGGTAGCGAAAATCTGTGTTGTTGTTCTGACTCCGTTTATGATTGCAGCATTTATTACCTATTTGCTGCATCCGATCGTCGAAAAGCTTCATGAAAACAATCTTCCCAGATGGTTTTCGATCCTCATCATTTATTTGCTCTTTTTTGGAGGCATCGGTCTGGCTTTTTATAAAGGAATTCCCGCTTTTGTCGTTCAACTCCGTGATCTGGTGGAAAATGCACCTTATTTGACCAATCAATATCGTGAATGGATGGATTCTGTTCAAAAGCAAACATCCACATGGCCGGCAGGGGTTCAAAACATGATTGATGAGGGGATCGGGGCCGTCGAAAGGAAATTGGAAGGACTACTGGAAAAGGTATTGGCCTTTTTAATGGGGATTTTAAATTCCGTTGTCATTATTGCGCTCATTCCTTTTATTGTTTTTTATTTCTTAAAGGATATTGATACCATAAAAAAAGCGGCATGGTATTTGACCCCGCGAAAATGGAGGGAAAACGGCGTCCGCTTTCTTCGTGATGTGGATAAGTCACTCGGGGGCTATATCAGGGGCCAGCTGCTGGTATGCACTATTGTCGGTGCAGCATCATCATTGATTTTTTGGCTGATAGGGATGAAATATCCTTTGCTGCTCGGCACGATCATAGGGATAACAAATATTATTCCTTATTTTGGCCCGATTATCGGCATGATTCCCGCGCTTGTTATCGCGGCAACGATATCGATGAAAATGGTGTTTATTTTGTTCATCATTCTTCTTGTTTTACAGTTTCTCGAAGGCAACCTTTTATCACCATATATTGTCGGAAAAAGTCTGCGGATGCATCCCCTTATTATTATGGGTGCTCTTTTGGCAGGAGGAGAAATTGCCGGAATAGCCGGACTTATTTTTGCCGTACATGTTGTGGCCGTTCTCAAAGTCAGTCTTGTTCATGCAAGAAATCACTTTGCCGGCTTGAAAAAAAGGCCTGTTGAACCGGTAAAGGAACGTTGACAAACTTCCCCGCAACTGGCTATAATCCAATATAGGTTTTGCATCCTTCTGCAGTCGGAAGGAGAGTCCCGGTTATAACCTGCAATCAGGTAAACCATACTTTCGTTCGGGAGTACGTATACATACGTTTATATGAACGTGAGAAAACAATTTCAAATACGTCAAAAATGTTGAAGGATCGAGTACGTTACAGACCATCTGCGTGCTGTTAATGCACATAAGAGAGGAATTTCCCAGGGCTGAAAGAAATTCCAGATGAAGGGTAACGGAAGGCTAATCCGGAATTGCAGCTAATCACTGCCGTCCCCTCGCGTTAAGAGGTTTGAGAGATGAATGAAATTTTCAGTTTCATTCATAATCAGGGTGGTACCGCGAACAAGCCTTCGTCCCTGTGCAGGGAGGGGGCTTTTTTATGTGCTTTGCTTTTGGTTTTACAAATTAAGAAATGGAGGTTTATTCATGAAAAAGCTTTCAGGTTCTGAAATTCGCCGCATGTTTTTGGAGTTTTTTAAGGAAAAGGGTCATGCCGTGGAGCCGAGCGCCTCATTAGTTCCGGTTGATGATCCGTCTTTGCTGTGGATTAACAGCGGCGTTGCTACATTAAAGAAATATTTTGACGGCCGTGTTGTTCCTGAAAATCCGAGGATCACCAATGCCCAAAAATCAATCCGGACAAATGATATAGAGAATGTGGGAAAAACACCGCGCCATCATACTTTTTTTGAAATGCTGGGCAATTTTTCAATCGGTGATTATTTCAAAGAGGAAGCTATACTTTGGGCTTGGGAGTTCCTGACTGATAAAAAATGGATTGGACTCGATAAGGACCTTTTATCGGTTACTATTCATCCCGAGGATAATGAAGCTTTTGAAATTTGGACAAAAAAAGTCGGTCTTCCTGAGGAAAGAGTCATCCGTCTTGAAGGAAATTTTTGGGATATAGGTGAAGGGCCAAGCGGACCAAACACGGAAATCTTCTATGACCGCGGTCCAAAATACGGTAATGACAGCAATGATCCGGAACTGTATCCGGGAGGGGAAAATGACCGTTATTTAGAGATTTGGAATCTTGTCTTTTCGGAGTTTAATCATAATCCGGACGGAAGTTATACGCCGCTTCCGAAAAAGAATATTGATACCGGAATGGGGCTTGAACGGATTGCTTCAGTTCTTCAGGATGTGGAAACAAATTTTGACACGGACCTTTTTATCCCGATTATCAAAGCAACAGAGGAAATTTCCGGTGTAAAATACAACAGCAGCAAAGAAGGAGATATTGCATTCCGGGTGATTGCCGACCATATCCGTACCGTTGCTTTTGCCATCGGAGACGGGGCGCTTCCTTCCAACGAAGGGCGGGGCTATGTGCTGCGCCGTTTGTTGCGCCGGGCCGTCCGGTATGCCAAGCAAATTAATATTGACCGGCCGTTTATGTATTAGTTGGTTCCTGCAGTCGGAGAGATCATGGCCGATTATTATCCTGAAGTAAAAGAAAAAAGGGATTTTATTCAGAAGGTCATCAAAAATGAAGAAGAACGTTTCCATGAAACACTTCACGAAGGCTTGCACATCCTGTCATCCATTTTGAAAAAAGCCGAAGAAACAGGCAAAAAAGTTATTGATGGCAAAGATGTATTCCGATTGTATGATACGTACGGATTCCCTGTTGAATTAACGGAGGAGTACGCAGAAGAAAAAGGGCTTCTTGTTGATCATGAAGGCTTTGAAAAGGAAATGGAAATTCAAAGGGAAAGAGCCCGGGCTGCAAGACAGGCTGTTGATTCCATGCAGGTGCAGGGCGGGGTTCTTGGAGATATTAAAGTGGAAAGCCGTTTTGTCGGCTATGATCGTCTGCAAACAGAAGCCAGAATTTTGGCGATTGTAAAAGACGGAGAACTTCAAGACAGTGCCTCAAGCGGTGAAGAAGTTCAATTAATTCTTGATGTAACACCGTTCTATGCGGAAAGCGGCGGCCAGATTGCTGATACCGGAACGATTGAAGCACCGGCAGGGATAGCGCTGGTAAAGGATGTACAAAAATCGCCGAACGGGCAAAATCTGCACAGAGTGATCGTTGAATCCGGAATATTATCCCTGAATGAGGAAGTAAAAGCAGCTGTTGATGAGCAAAATCGCAGCCGGATTATTAAAAACCATACGGCAACCCACCTGCTTCATCAGGCACTCAAGGATGTTCTCGGCGTTCATGTAAATCAGGCCGGCTCTTTAGTTGAAGCTGATCGCCTGCGTTTTGACTTTTCCCATTTCGGACAAGTGCGCGAGGACGAGTTGGAAAAAATTGAAGCCATCGTGAATGAGAAGATTTGGCAGGCTTTGCCTGTTCATATAGACTATAAAAAACTTGATGAAGCGAAGGCGATGGGGGCAATGGCCCTTTTTGGCGAAAAATACGGTGAAATTGTCAGGGTTGTGCAAATTGGCGACTACAGCCTTGAATTATGCGGCGGTTGCCATGTGGCAAATTCTTCAGCCATCGGTCTGTTTAAAATTGTTTCTGAAGGCGGCATCGGGGCAGGAACAAGGCGGATTGAAGCAGTGACGGGTGAAGCTGCTTACAGGTTGATGAACGGTCAAATTTCTCTTCTTAAAGAAGCAGCCGGAAAATTGAAAACCAATCCGCGCGACATCTTGCAGCGAATTGAAACGCTTCTTGGCGAAATCAAAGAGCTGCAAAGGGAAAATGAATCATTGACGGCCAAGCTGAATAATTATGAAGCGCAAAATATCATCCGGCATGTGAAAGTGGTAAATGGCGTCAAAGTGCTTGCTGCCAAGGTACAAAAAGCAGATATGAATACACTCCGTAATATGGCGGATGAATTAAAGGAGAAACTTGGTTCAGGAGTCATTGTGCTGGGCAGCCCTGCCGGAGAAAAAGTCAATTTAATTGCAGCCGTTACCAAGGATCTTGTTGATAAAGGATATCATGCCGGTAAGCTTATTAAAGAAGTTGCCGCCCGCTGCGGAGGAGGCGGAGGCGGACGTCCTGATATGGCCCAGGCCGGAGGGAAAAATCCGAACCAATTGGACAGTGCTCTGGACTTTGTCGAAAAATGGGTTGAATCCGTTTGATATTAGGATAAAGTAGTGTAAAATGAGAATAACAATTACAAGTATTCGCTTGCAATTTTGGATGCGAGGTGCATAATGGTGAGCTCATTTGATAAAACAATGAGATTTAATTTCCCGGAGGAACCTTACGAGCATAATGTCGATGAAGTCCTGCAGCAAGTGTATGAGGCGCTTCAGGAGAAGGGCTATAACCCGATTAATCAAATTGTCGGGTACTTGCTTTCAGGTGATCCGGCCTATATTCCCCGCCACCGGGATGCGCGCAATATCATTCGCAAGCTGGAGCGGGATGAGATCATAGAAGAGCTTGTGAAATCATATTTAAAACAGCGCCGAGAGGAATCTTAACCGATGCGGATTTTAGGGCTGGATGTAGGATCTAAAACGGTCGGAGTGGCTGTCAGCGATGAACTTGGCTGGACAGCCCAGGGCCTTGAGACAATTCACATCAATGAAGAAGAAAAACGGTTTGGTTTTGACAGAATTGGCAACATTATTAAAGAGTATGATGTGGGTGAAATTGTCGTTGGCCTCCCCAAAAATATGAACGGCACGATCGGACCCCGGGGGGAGGCAAGCCGGACTTTTGCCCGGGAATTGGAAGAGCGTTTTGGAATTCCCGTTATTTTATGGGATGAGCGTTT
>JANWJP010000137.1 GCA_025451895.1 Robertmurraya sp. | reverse complement strand
TTGAAATACCGCAGAACTAGACCGGATTTAGCGAAAAGAAACAAATTCAAGATGCCGCTTTACCCGTTTTCAAATTATGTGGTTCTCGGTTTTCTTGCGTTTATCCTCATTGTGCTCGCACTGGCGCAGGACACCCGTGTTTCCTTATTTGTCACGCCGGTTTGGTTTATCATGCTGATCGCGATTTACAAGCTGAGAAAACCTAAGTCACGGCAAGTGTAGAAAAAATGCGAATCGCCTGCAGAAAGTTCTGCGGGCTTTTTGTATGGCTCTTGCTGTAAAATTAAAAAGACAACAGCCGCACATCAATTCAATGGTCAGCCGCTTAGGCAGAAAGGGGAAAACAGATGAAAATCAATCAAATTGTAGATTTGTCGGTATCGCTAAGAGGCGATATTCCGTCTGACCCGCCGGGGTTTATCCCTGAAATCGAATATGCGGATCATAAGCAAGGAGCCAAACAGATGGTCCAGAGCTTTCCCGGCCTCTCTTCGCAAGATCTTCCCGGGGGAGAAGGCTGGTCGCTGGAAAAAGTGAAAATGTCAACGCATGCCGGAACGCATATAGACGCTCCATACCATTACCGTTCTGTTACTGATGACGGCAAGCGGATGATGACGATTGACGAAGTTCCGCTTGACTGGTTTCATGGCCCCGGTGTTAAGCTGGATTTCAGACATCTGAAAGACGGGCATATCGTAACCCCTGAAGAAATCGAACAAGAACTTCACCGCATCAATCATAAACTCGCGCCCGGGGATATTGTTCTTGTGAATACGTCGGCCGGTGCCAAATACGGGCAAAGCGATTACCTGGACAGCGGCTGCGGGATGGGGCGCGAAGCAACGCTTTTTTTAACGGAACGGGGCGTGCGCCTTGTCGGAACTGACGCTTGGAGCTGGGACGCTCCATTCAGCATGACCGCCAAGCGCTTTGAACAGGAAAAAGACCCGTCGATTATTTGGGAAGGTCATTATTCAGGAAGCACCATTCCTTACTGCCAAATTGAAAAGCTCGCCAACCTGGATCAATTGCCTTCCACCGGATTTTATGTCATGGCTTTTCCCGTAAAAGTTGAAAAAGCGTCGGCCGGCTGGGCGCGTCCGGTTGCAATTCTTAGCGGTGAATGAAGCCTAGGGATCATCGCGGGGGCTCCCTTGGCATAAAAAAGTATCGTATTTAAACAGCAATGCTTTTTTATGCCTCCTCTACGGGGGAAGCTACTCTATAAAGATACCCGCTTTTCTTTATCTTTGTTATAAGTTCTGTTAAATAAATAAGTTGTTGTTAAAAGAGCAGCAATTACAATGATGAATAAAACGAAGTATCCGTAAACAGTTTGACCCGCCGGCACTACTGTAATCGTCAAGATGCCTATTAAAGCAACTTGTCCCAACAGCTTTACCGCATTAAACAACGAATTGACACGTCCCATATATGCATTATCGACATGATGGAACATATAGCTTTTTCTAAATACTCTGATCGCAGCATTTGAATGCCCCCAAAAGAGGCTTGCCACTATAAATGTCACGGCATTCGGAACGAGGAAGATCGCAATTGTTGCTAGAGCAAATACTGCCATAAACAATATAACACCTTGCATATCAGACCATTTCTTTGATATTTGATATGCGACAAAGCCCGCACCCATAGCTCCAATGGCGTAAACAATATTGGCAATGCCGATAACTGACGGACCTTCGTTTAAATAGTCGTAAATGAAAACCGGATCCAAGTAGTTTGCGACAATAATCACGATGCTTGGTATAAAAGAAGTCAATAAAAGAACAAACAAAACTTTTCGATAACATAAATATTGGAGTGAGGATCTGAAGTTTTTCCAGTAAGATTCATTTTTCATTGTATTGGAATGCTCTTCCGCTTCAGCATTTCTTTGATAAGGAAGTTGGTAGATGAGGATGGAAGCTGCTATAAATGTAGAGATGTTCATAACCAAAATAACTGCCGCATCCATCTTGCCGATCATCATGGCAGCCAGCCCCGAACTAATCATCAGCGCCGCCTGCCCCTGAACTTCAAGACTGCTGTTCACTTTACTATAGTCCTCTTTTTTGAACATTTCCTGAGTTAAAGCGGCTAAAGCAGGATACTTTATCGAATCGTAAGCTGTATGATAAAAAATCAGCATCACAACAAGGGTGATGTCCAACTCGGCGGAAACATTGTATAGAACAGAAAAAACGCCCAAGACCACTATTCCTGTAATTTCCATATAGAGGAATATCGCTTTTCGAGAATATCGATCCACCAAACTCCCTAAATAGGGTGAGGCAAAAAACACTAAAATCATCGTTGCCATCGTCAATAACCCATATAAAACGGATTGTTTCAATTGATCAATCAGCAGCCAGACAATCAAATAGGAAGTGATGCCGGTACCTACGGTGGAAATCAAATTAGCGGCAAGCAACAGTTTCAACTTTCGCAATTACAAATCACCCATTTTGGTTTCCAAATGCACACGATGGAATTAGATAAAAGACAAATAGATTTTGGGGTACAGAATGGAAAAGGCTGTTTTCTTTCATTTCATCACGCTCCGTATTTAAAACTCATGATTATAAATGTGACATCCACCTGCTTTTTATTTTTTTCTTTATAATATCAATCACAACACTTGCGTAAACAAACAATAGAATGAATACAATAAACACGCAATCCCAGCCATCATGTTGAAGGTTCCCGATTTTTCATTGTTTGATTTCAACATCATGAAGAACAAACCGGAAAAGAAAAATCCGATAAACCAGCCGATTGGAATTTGGACAAAAGCTAAAATAAAACCAATAATCCCTGTCGTTTGAAAAACTTTAGGTGCAAATTCGCGCAAAAGTATTCCCGCCCTTTTTTTGTATCATAGCACATCTAATCTGCAAAATAAGGAATTCAAGTGAATCTTTCACTATTCATTTTATCCTATTAATCGAGGTTCACGAAACGAATGCAATACCAGATCCGCAAAAGCATCCACAGCAGGCAGCTGCCACTTTTTCTTTTTGATAAGCATCTGGGAATAAAGCGGGTCGAGGTATTGAGAATGAGGAAGGATTTTCAGTTTACCGCTTTCCACTTCGTCTTTCACCGTAATGTAAGGCAAAACAGAAAATCCGAGTCCGCTCATGACCGTTTGTTTTATTGCTTCGATGCTCCACAACTCCATCGTTGGAAAGTAATGAATATCGTTTTTCAAGAGATATTTTTCAAACATGGTTCGATAGCTGCAGTCTTCTTCATTCGTTATAAAAAAATGTTTTTGATATTCTTCTAAATCCTCAGGCCCTTCACTGCTGCCGACAAGGACGATCTTCTCCTCAGCCAACGTGTAGCGAATGCATTTGTCCAGCTCGATTTCGGGATAAACCATTAAAGCGACATCCACATTCCCGCTTAATAAGTCGACTTGGTTTTGTCCGCATGTACCGTTGCTCAGTTTCAATTTGACATGAGGATATTTCAACGAATACTCCCTTATTATTGGCCCCAGCCTAGAAATGGTTAAAGACTCGGGCGCAGCCACTTTCAATACCCCCTTCACTTCGTGAGCGCTCTGCAAATTCTTGATCTGATTATGGGTTGACAGCAATTCTTCGGCTAAAGGCATTAACTCCCTTCCTAACTGAGTCAGTTTTAAATTCCTTTTTTCATACGTAAATAAAGCCCCGCCGATCTCATGCTCAAGAGCCTGGATATGAGTGGTGATCGTGGATTGAGTATAGCCTAATTTCGAAGCCGCCCCTGTATAACTTCCCATTTCAACGATGGTCTGAAACGTGATTAAATGTCTGATTTCCATTCGATGTCTCCTTAACACTTGATCTATCGAAAAAATCAATAATGCATTTTGATATTTCAATTTTATTTATAGTTATCATTATCATACAATAAAAACTGCCCACTATGACATTAGCAAATGAAGGTGATTAAATGAGTATTATAGCTTTTCTTTCGTATGTGATTATGACATCCATTACGCCCGGCCCGAGCAATATTTTAATGATGAATGAAGCGCAAAGGTTCGGCTTTACAGGTTCATGGCGTTTTAGCAGCGGTATCTTGGCGGGGTTTGCAGTACTTGGGATTCTCAGCGGTGCCTTTACAATCAGCCTGTACGATTGGATTCCCGTTGTAGAGCCTTATTTTAAACTTGCCGGCGCGTGTTATTTGATTTATTTGGCTTTGCAAGTCGGCTTTACCAAAAATAAAAAACAGGATTCCACAGAAGCCCGCTCCTCTTTTATATCCGGCTTTATATTTCAGCTGATCAATATTAAAAGCATTTTGTTCTTCTTAACCGTAATGAGCGCGTTCGTTTTGCCGTTCAACCATTCCTTGAAATCGACAATCTATTATTTGGCATTAGCCATTGTTCTCGGGTGGCTGGCGCTGCTATTATGGTCGGGATTCGGCTCCGTTTTTAAAAGGGTATTTGCAAAGCACGACCGGGTATTTCGAGTCCTTATGTGCCTGCTGCTCATGTATTCTGCGGTGTCTATTTTCCGATGACTGATCATCAATTTATTGGAAATCGCTTCGAAGGACAAAAAAAACATACCAACAAGACGTGGTATGTTTTTTCTTAGGAAGGCCCTCAAAAATTTTTGCTAATGAATATTAGGTTTTCTAAAATTACTGCCCTTAACTTCAGCTACGTCATATACAGTAACAAAAGCATTTTTATCAACTTCATTAATGATTTCTTTTAATTTGGTGTCTTCTAAGCGGTTGATGACACAGGTGATTTCTTTAAATTTCTCGTGGGAAAAACCCCCGTAAGCTTCTTTATATGTAGCACTTCGGCCCAATTGATCACGAATTGTCTCAACCATTAATTCAGGTTCGCTTGTAATGATTTGAAAAGTTTTAGATCCGCTTAACCCTTCCTCGACAACATGAATGACTTTGGACGCGATGTAGTAGGCAATGACTGACAGCAATGCCCCCTGCAAGCCAAATACAGCGGAAACAAAAATAAACACAAAAAGGTTAAAGAATAGAATAAGATCGCTCGTTCCAAATGGCAATTTTCGCGATAACAAAACAGCAAGCATATCAATTCCGTCCAATGCTCCGCCATTGCGGAGCGCCAGCCCCATTCCAAATCCAAGGATGATCCCCCCGACAACAGTGACTAGCAAGGTATCCCCTTCGATTATAGCTGGAGTGTGGTGCATAAAACCTGTCCCTGCTGCAAGTGATGCGATTCCGATAATGGACAATAGCGCAAAGCTTTTCCCGATTTGCTTATATCCCAGCCAGACAAACGGTATGTTTAAAACCGCGATAAGAATCCCAAGCGGCAAATCAAACAGTTGTGAACCAACAATGCTAAGTCCTGTCACTCCGCCATCAGATACACTGTTTGGAATCAGCACTGTTTCCAATCCATATGCCGCTATGATTCCTCCGATCATGACCATTATGACTTTGAAAATCATCTTCGCTCTAAATTTCCTATGTTTTTCGATTTTATTCATGCCATTCCTCATTTCAATTTTTACGTTATATTTAAATATACCATAATAAATTTATTCTGTTAAAAAGTTCAATCACGTATCATGGTAAGCAGGCTGCCGCGAATACCGCTCTTTACTTGAATTAAGGTAACCCTTTTAGACTTGGAACATTCATGTGCCGACAAAGCTATATTGCAAGCACCCAGTTTTAGCAACACTAAAGGCCCTCTCTTAAGAAGCAACCGACACATCGTTCTGCAGTTAATGTATATTGACATTTCCAGACAAACAAAAGGATTGTTGGCAATAGAACGAAGCTTTTTGATTCTTCCCTCTCCAGTAAGAATGAAACCTTAACTTTATTGGTTTTTTAAACCCCATTCACATAACCCTTCTAAAACCGGCAATAGGGATTCCGCTTTATCCGTGAGACTGTACTCGACCTTAGGGGGAACTTGAGGGTACTCTTTCCGTTTCACCAGTCCATCCGCTTCCAATTCTTTAAGTTGTGAACTCAATGTTTTATAAGTAATAGCCCCTATT
Source organism: Robertmurraya sp. (assembly GCA_025451895.1). Lineage (GTDB taxonomy): Bacteria > Bacillota > Bacilli > Bacillales > Cytobacillaceae > CALKIU01. Next base: position 9,073 of record JANWJP010000137.1, on the reverse strand, counting down.
TGTCTTTTCAACTCATTGAAGCGAATTGGTTGATTTTCTGCCAGGAGGTAAATAATAACCATTTTCCATTTACCGCCGATAACAGACAATGTGTATCCAAAAGGTGTATCTTGAATATTTTTCACTTTACCTTTATATTCTGCCATACTCATTTTTACACTCTCCTTTTGGATAGTACCTGTCATTAAAGTGCGTACTATTTTTTTATTTGCGTTCATTTTATACTAACCTTACTTTGAAGTAAAGGAGACTAAAACATGGCTAAAAAAACAATTCGTCTGTTAATGCCGCAATGGCAAGGGGGAAACAATCCCAACTACTCTTTTGGAGCAGAACTGCTTGCTTGGCTGGCTCCTGAAAATGATCAGCCCCTTATTCATGTTCCGGTTCAACCTTATGATGGAACTCCGCTTGAAAACGAAAACGGGATAAACGGGAGAAAACAACTGCTGGAACAATTGGAGGCTGCTCAGCATATCATTCATGCTCATAAGCCGGATCGCATTGTCATGTTTGGCGGTGACTGCTTAGTCGAACAAGCACCATTTGCTTATTTAAACGAACGATACGGCGGGGACTTAGGTTTAATTTGGATTGACGCTCATAGCGATTTAGTTAGATATGCCGGTTATGACAACGGTCATACATTACCGCTCGGGAATCTTTTGGGAGAAGGAGATGAAGAGTTCGCAAAACATGTGAAAATTCCCCTGAAACCTGAAAATGTCTTTATTGCGGGATTAGCAGCTCCTACAGAAGAAGAAACAAAAGTGATATCAAATGAACTTCAAAGACAAGGTATAGCTCCCACAGAACCAGACACTGAAGTGATTCAAAGACTTGGGATTAGAACTGCCGGAACTAAAAAGTTAATGACCAGTACCGAACCTATAAAAGAATGGATAAAAGAAAGCAACATCAAGTATCTGGCAATACACCTTGATTTAGACGTGCTTGATCCGAAGGCGTTTCGTTCTTTATTATTCGCCAATCCTGAAGCACCTGTAAATTTTTCTCCTGAGGGAACAATGCAAATGCCGTACCTGCTTCATCTTCTGAAAGAACTCTCTTCCGAAACGGATGTGGTTGGATTAGGTATAACCGAGCATTTGCCGTGGGATTCTATTCATTTGAAGAAATTGCTTAGTGAAATCCCTATTTTAACCCAATAATTTTTTAAACGGGATGACAACAAAATAATAGAGTCGAAACTCTCCATAATAATAGAGATAGCTTTCCATCGCCTTGTCATGTTACATGATTTTTGCCCTTCACATGTTGCTCACTAGAATCAAGTGGAAGAAAGAAAACCAAGGGCTTATCAACCCTTGGTATTCCTATGATGCGGTCGAGACAACTTGAACTTCCGCGGGGTTGTCCCCCTCCCCATTAGGTCCTCGACAAAGTTTATTCGCCCTTTTCACAATAAACAACTCTACACGACATAAAAAAAGCAAATCATTCGGCCTGCCTTTTCATTTCTCGCTCTTTATGATGCTGCAAATATGACTGCTCTGATTCCGACCTTTAATTCCTATACGAAAGGGTTGAAGGTAGATTTATATCTAATTTTCCAGCCTCTTTTTCATCGCTGCTGCCAATTGCTCCGAATCTGGATCTCCTTCATTTTGCAATTGATCAATGATGTTCATGTAGTCTGTATCATTTCGGTTCTGACTTAATTTATATGCAGCCTGAATGTCTTCCACCTTAATCTTAAACCCGACAATCGCTTTCAGTTGTCTCTCCAAAAGTTGAGGAGAAAGGTTATCCCATAAAATTGGATTTTCCCGATGCTTCTCGTATTTTTCCATCATGATTGTTAATTCTTCTATTAATTCATCTCTCTCTAGAATGCTTGCTTTACCGTATATATGGACGGCTTGATAATTCCATGTTGGAACATCCTCATGCCCATACCAGGAAGAAGAAATATATGCGTGCGGCCCCTGAAACATGACAAGCACATCTTTACAGGTTTCCAAAGTTCCCACCTGCGGGTTTCCATAAGCGATATGGCCAGTGATATAGTAATCATCGCCTTTTTTATTGAGCCCTAAAGGCAAATGAGTCGCGATTGGCTTCCCTTGTTCTGTCGTAACAATCGTGCCAAAAGAGTTTTTTTGGACAAAATCCAAAATTTCATCAGCATTTTCGACTTTAAAATATTTTGGAATATACATCGTCATCCTCCTTTTAAAAAGTTATAGGATTGTTTTGGCCATGATAAAGTCCGTTTGCTCTTCATCTCCCATATAAAAAGAGTGGGCGCCGGTTTGTACAAACCCCATTTTCTTATAAAAAGCAATCGCATTTTCGTTTTTTTCCCATACGCCCAGCCAGATTTTCTTTTTATTCAGTTCCTTTGCAATTTCCACAGCTTTATTGAACAGATATTTGCCCAGGCCGTGTTTTTGAAAGTTGTTCTTGATATAAATTCTCTCGATTTCAAGTGATTCATCACCCATTTTTTCAGACTGGGCCTCATCGGTGTTGACCTTTAAATATCCAGCGATTTCGTTGTTAAAATAAACAAAAAAGAATTGCGAAGAGCTATTGGATAATTCTTTTTCTAATTGTTTTAAGTTAAATGCCTTGTCCAAGTAGGCTTTCATATTTTCTGGCGAATTCTGATGCTTAAATGTCTCATTAAATGTTTCATAACCAATTTCCTGAAGCTTGTGTAAGTCTTCAAGGGTACACCTTTTTATATTTACTGTCATTTCAATCTGCCGCTCCTTTACGTGTCAATAATTTCTCTTGTTCCCCTTTTTCACGAATTCCCAGTCCTTTTCTACATTTTTTCTTACTCTTTGAAGAAGATTGAAGATGATCTCCGCTTCCCCCTCGGAAAATCCCTCTAATGCCACACGATTCGAATGGTCATTTTCTCTTTTTATAAAAGGAAATACCTCATTTCCCTTTTCCGTCGGAAAAAGTTTTTTTATTTTTTTGTTATGTTCATCATCTCTCCGTTCAATAAAGCCCTTCATTTCAAGTTTTTTTATTGCACGGGCTGCGGTGGTCCTGTCTACTTTAATCATCTCAGCCAGCTTCTCCTGAATGATTCCCGGGTTTTCGCATATTCGGACAAGGTACAAATATTGCCCTTTTGTCAGGTCATGTTCTTTAAATTCGATATTGCTTATAGAATCCAATGCTCGGGCAATCATTCCAATTTCACGCAGAATATCCTTCATCATAAACCCCTTTCGAGCTTTTTGTTGCAAATGCAATATAATTAGCGTACATTAAATATACCGGAATATTGTTGCATTTGCAATAAAAAAACAAAAAGAGGTCGAGTCAAAGTGAAATATCTTTTTTATGTAATAGGAATTTTAATCTTAACCCTTGGTATTGCTTTCACGATTCAATCAGATCTCGGCGCTTCGCCTTTTGACGCACTTTTGGTGGTACTGGCCGTACATGCGGGGCTTACTGTGGGAAGTTGGGAAGTCATCATTGCTCTGCTATTAATAGGCTGCAATTCGTTTTTAAAAAGACAAAGACCGGAAGTTTCGGGGCTGCTAACAGCGTTTATAACCGGTATCGGCATTGACATGTGGCTTTTTTTGCTGCATTTTTTTGTGACACCAGAACAATGGTACAGCAAAGCGGTTTGTTTTGGGATCGGCTTGGTTGTTACAGGATTAGGAACCGCGACATACTTATACACAAATTTTGCTTCGATGCCAATTGACCGTCTAACATTCATCATAAAAGAATTAACAGGAACCAATATATTTTTTTCGAGAACCATCATTTACCTTGTCTTCTTGACAGCGGCCGTCATGTTAAAAGGACCGATTGGCATCGGAACTTTATTAACCGTTTGTTTAGGAGGGCTGGCCCTTCATTTGTTTATGCCGTTTGCTGGAAAAGTGTTGGGTCGCTTTACAGACGCTCGTACATGACGATAAGGAATGTTTTTAATGCCGCTCCCTACTTTTTCACAGAACCTTTATTGAAAATCATCAATATGATTCCGGATGCTATTAAGCTTATAACTAATGTAGAGGTATCTAACCTAAATATATTTTTTATCCCATTAAAGAAAAATGACCATAAAATATATATCGTGATAGCACTTAGCGTAAACATTCTGAACCATCTGGGGATTGCGAGCCAAGCCTTTAAAAGTTTAGTTGAGAATTTCCCTATTTTGTTCCTCCTTATTCATACCCCCCTTCAATATATTAAAAGAAAGACAATATTGACATAATCTCAAATAAGTGCAACTTTATTTATAGAAGTATTAACCTAAGGAGCCAATAACAAATCATGAATAATGTTTCATTAATATATAAGGAATTCGGTGATCCGCTTCAAAAATTACAGCTACATGCCGGAGAAAAGCTTCCTCTTCAGCCAAATGAAATTCTTGTCAAAATGATTGCCAGTCCAATTAATCCATCAGATTTGCTTCCAATTAGAGGAGCCTATTCTCATAGAATTAAGCTGCCGGCTGTTGCAGGATATGATGGTGTGGGGATTGTCATAGATCAGGGCAAAGATGTATCACCATCATTGATTGGAAAAAGGGTCCTCCCTGTAAGAGGAGAGGGAACTTGGCAACAATATGTAACCACAAAAGCTGATTATGCTATAGAACTTCCTCCATCAATAAGTGATAACGACGCCAGTCAACTGTATATTAATCCATTAACAGCCTGGCTAATTTGTACGGAATCATTGCGTGTTCAGCCGAATGAAATTGTTTTAATGAATGGCGGAGGTACATCTATTGCAGGTTTGTTTGCGCAAATTTCCAAAATACTGGGATTCCGTTTAATTGTCATGACAAGAAACAGCCGCAAGATAGAAAAACTTCAAAAACTCGGGGCATGGAGAGTCATCGACGCTTCCAAAGGTTCTATATATGAAAAGATTTCTGATGGTTGCGACATCGGTGTTGACCATGCAATTGACTCTGTGGGAGGAGAAAGCGGCGAACTGCTGGCGAGGGCATTAAAACCTGAAGGGACGTTTGTCAGCTATGGTCTATTGTCAGGTATACCAAACGATTGGCGAAAGCTACACGATGTATACCATGTGTCACCGCAATTATTCGCCTTAAGACTTTGGAATGAGAGACATTCTGTTTCTGAATATCGCAATCGCTTCTCGGAGGTGATTAAGCTTGTTGAGAGCGGAAGAATGGTCATCAATGCCCCAGAAAAAATATATGATTTTGAAGATTTTTATGATGCCTTGAAGCATTATGAACAGCCGGGTTTGAATGGAAAAATACTGTTGAACTTTGCATGAAGGAGATGTAACCAAAAAGAAAGAATGAGAAGTAGTTGTATTCGAAAAGAAAAATAAATAATTTATATACATTCCGCATATTGTCAATCCAGTATGTTATACTGTAAACAACCTTTTAAGCTTGAAATCTTCTTTTTATTGCTTTGCACCATCTCCCTACTCGAACGTTGAGTAGGTTTTTTTATTAAGCATTATACAGAGAACATAAAAAAACAGGCTCTACATAGAGAGCCTGTTTGTATAAACGATTGAAAATTAAGCAGTTTTTTGAACGTTAGCAGCTTGAGCTCCGCGAGGACCTTGCTCAACGTCAAATGTTACTTTTTGACCTTCGTCTAATGATTTGAATCCGTCGCTTTGGATTGCAGAAAAGTGTACGAATACATCGTCTCCATTTTCACGTTCGATAAATCCAAAACCTTTTTCTGCATTAAACCATTTAACTGTACCTTGTTCCATTTTTGTTGCCTCCTAGTGCGTTACCGCACATTGTATTACTATCCTTGCCCAAAGTATCATCAAGACGAAAAGTCAATATTCATACTATCCTTTACACCGAACAAAAATAATTCTCCTTTATCATAACAGGAAACGGAAATAATTGCAATTCCTATTATTGTTTTATTCATGGCATTATTTCTTAAACGCGTGGATATCAGTGCAGAAGCGATAGGCGTCAATCATTCCGCATAAAATTTACAACATATCTTAGAGGGCTAAGAACTATGGTTTGAAAACACCGTGAAAATGAATCACGAGTGTCTTCAAACCTTTTTCTTTGCTAAAATTGATTTTCTTTAAAAAGCTCTGCTGTTTCTTGTTCATCATGTTTGTTAGTTAAACAATCAATGTTCACGGTCTAAAAAAAAACAATTCCCATAGGGAAGCAGGGAGAGAGTTTGGCCCGATAAAGAGCCGGGTATAATTTTCATAAAATTGAGCTGGAAATCAGTTTCGAGTTTCCAATAAAGAGGGCTAAGAACGATACTTATATGATGTATGACGCTTGGACTAACGTAAACTTAGAAACTCATCAGGGAAGGGGAAACTTTTAAAAATGAATGACCAAAATCTAAAGACTTTGAGAAAACTAGTTACACCTTATGAAAAGTCCGATTTACAAAAAAGCATTTACCAAATCATTAACACATTGATACCATTTTTCCTGTTATGGTGTTTAGCATATAAGAGCTTGTCGATTTCTTATTTCCTTACATTAGCGATTTCTATCGTTGCGGCAGGTTTTTTAGTGAGAACCTTCATCATCTTTCATGATTGCTGCCACTATTCCTTTTTTAAGAACAAAAAGGCGAATCGAATCCTTGGAACAATCACAGGAATTCTAACTTTGCATCCTTTTGATCATTGGGGACGCGACCATTCTATCCACCATGCGACAAGCAGCAACCTGGACAAACGAGGTACAGGCGATATTTGGTTGCTGACCGTTGAAGAATATAAGGAAGCCTCAACTAAGACAAAAATAATGTACCGTTTATACAGAAATCCGTTTGTTATGTTTATGATTGGGCCGATTTACGTCTTCGGGATTACCAATCGTTTTAATCGTAAAGGGGCAAAACGCAAAGAACGGATGAATACGTATGTAACGAACTTGGGAATCGCCGCTTTGACAGCACTTTTATGCTGGGCTATTGGCTGGCAAAACTTCCTGCTGGTTCAGGCGCCAATTTTTATGATATCGGGATCTCTCGGAATTTGGATGTTTTATATTCAGCATACGTTTGAGGATTCTTATTTTGAAGAAGATGAGCATTGGGAATATGTAAAAGCAGCAGTTGAAGGAAGCTCTTTTTATAAGCTTCCAAAAGTCATGCAATGGCTAACAGGCAATATCGGTTTCCATCATGTTCATCATTTAAGCCCGAGAGTCCCAAACTATAAGCTTGAAGAAGTGCATAACAACATTGAACCATTGCAAAACGTTCCAACCATTACACTGGCAACAAGTCTTAAGTCGTTAAAGTTCCGACTATGGGATGAAGAAAGCAAAAAATTTGTTGGTTTTAGCCACTTAAAAAAAGCTTCTAAAAGCCAAGTATCAGCGCAACTAAGAACGGATTAAATAAACTTCCCATAATCGATGATAATAGGCAGTGTATCTTGAGAATAAAAGTGCAGACTCGCACAACGGTTTTGTGCAGAGGTCAGCACTTTTTTAGTGCCAAATATACTTGCAGACTTGGACAATGCTGTACATTTTTTGCCGATTTTCCGCAAAAAAATAATACCAAAGGCAATTAAAACTTTGGTATTATTTGGTGTTAAACCGAGAGACCTGAACCTCCCACGGGGGTGGCCCTCAATAAAGTGAAAGCTTATCATGGTTTATGAAAGCTTATTTTCATTGCATCTATTTAATCGATTACACAAAATTTGATTGTTTTTTATTAATTATGGAGTAAGCTTTTCAGTAAAGCTTATCAAAGTTGATTTTCTAGTGAATATTATCACCCGACCGCACCATTCTTACCGGTCTTTGCCCCACCGAAAACCATAAAATGCCCCATTAAAAACCATGAATTACACCAGAGCAAAATGTGAACCTGACGGAACAAGAATTTCGTCAGGTTCTTTCTGCAATTTGGCTCTTGTTATATCAAAGTAACCTAAACAAAAATAAAATTATTTTATCCTTTTGTATAAGTTTACTTTACTTTTGTAAAAAGTAAGTTTATAATTTGATTCAAGAGGTGATGGTCGTGAAGAAAGACTTTGGTGATTCGATATCAAATAAGGTTTATGAATATCGTGTACTTGCCAGAATGTCTCAGCAAGAATTAGCGGAGAAAGTCGGGGTTTCCAAACAAACCATTTTCGTAATGGAAAAAGGAAATTATGTTCCGACTCTGCTGTTGGCTTTTCGAATTGCTGAATTTTTTAATGTTGATGTAAACGAAATTTTTACTTATGTGAAAGGAAATGATCAAAATGATAAGTAAGTTTTTCTCAGGTATCCATAACACAATTTTTTCCCCTTTAAGGTCCTGGGCTGAACAATCTCCGGGAAATTGGAATATTCTCATCGTTGTTGGTTTTTTATTGGTTTATGGTAGCGGGATTTTGGTCTATGTATTTTATAAAAAGCTTGGAAAAGACGACGAACGGACAAATAAAATCTATTTGAAAAGTAGTTCCTATATGCTGTTGGTCATTATTCTATGTGACATGATTTTTCCTAAAGATGATATGTGGACCATCTTTTTCTTGTACAAATATGCGCTGGCATTTTTAGCTGCTGGGATTTACCTATCCGTCCAATATAAAAAGGATTTTTCATAAGAAAGGCCGGGGAGTGATTCTCAGCCATGGGCGGAGGATTAGACAATACCTCCTTACAGACTGATGATAATCACCCCCCTTAAGCCAGAGATTGCTGAATTCCTATTTTAAGAAGCCACCAACCTCGTATTGAATGATGATTGGCGGCTTTTTTATAAGCGGTGGTGCAACTTATGATATTCAGTGGTGGATTACACGATATTGGATGGCGCAAAAGATGGTTAGCGTGGCGCAATCGGTCGATAATATTCACTTGGTCAAAAACAACTTCCTCACGGGCGTACTTTTCAATTACAGCCCTAAATCGTTCGATTTCCGGTGCAATCTAATTCGTGGGAAGTAGACATAAAAAAACACCAAGGGCGTCAAAACCCTCGGTATCTCTGGGATGCGGCCGAGAGGACTTGAACCTCCACGGGTTATTCACCCACTAGGCCCTCAACCTAGCGCGTCTGCCATTCCGCCACGACCGCATGATATGTTGTTTTTTAAGTGCGGG
>JANWJP010000136.1 GCA_025451895.1 Robertmurraya sp. | reverse complement strand
TTATGGAACGCCAGCCCTTCAAAAACATTGACATTTTCACGCTACACTGCACTTCCGAAATCGGAGCGCACGGAAAAACTGCTGTCTGTCACAGCACAAAACCTGTATCACACAAAACGAATTTTGTTCTACAATATTGCTCATGAAATTCAACTTTACCGGTTTTCAAGCTCCCTGGTTCCCCTTGCCACACATCCGGAAGTCATGTGGGATTTTGTAACTCCTTTCCGAAAAGAATGGAAAGAAATCGGGGAAATCGTAAAAAATTTTAAACTCCGGGTCAGCTTTCATCCGGGTCAATTCACTCTTTTCACAAGTCCAAGGGAAAATGTAACAATGAATGCAGTTCGTGATATGGAATATCATTATAAAATGCTGGAAGCAATGGATATTCCTGATTTAGGGATAATTAATATACATATTGGCGGTGCCTATGGAGATAAAAGTGCATCATTGAGCCGTTTCCACAATAATTTACAAAAACTCCCAAGAGAAATTAAAAAGGTGATGACTCTTGAGAATGATGACAAAACCTACAATGTCCTCGAAACGCTGTCTGCCTGTGAACGGGAAGGAATTCCCATGATTCTCGACTATCATCACCATATGGCCAATGATGGGGGTACGGAGATTTCACTTTACTTGGAGCGGATTTTTGATACATGGCAATCTTCAAACACCGTGCCCAAAGTACATATTTCTTCTCCAAAATCAGAACAAACCTATCGATCACATGCCGATTTTGTCTCGACTGATTTTCTCCTTCCTTTTTTAAAAATAGCCAAAACCCTGAATCGCGATTTTGACATAATGATTGAAGCTAAACAAAAAGACCTTGCTATGAAAAAAATCGTCGAAGAACTCGCTGCAATCCGGGGTGTCAAGCGAATATCAAGTGCAGCAATTGAATGGTAAATGACAGCTAAGCAGTCATATACTGAGGTGAACAAAATGACAATTGTCCGGCTTGGATATGTAGCCATGAGTACGGAGCTCAAAAATGCTTCTCCTTCACAAACCATGACGTTTGCCCGGTTTGAAAATATCGCAAACAGAGAAGCAGCAATCCGAAAACTGGAGCAAATCGCCCTTTCAAATATCGAAAATACTTTCCGGATCCTAAAACATAACGCAGCATCTGACATTTATTTTTACCGGCTTACTTCCCGGCTGATCCCGTTGGCAAACCATGAAGAACTGTCTGATTGGGATTATATGAAACCTGTTAAAGGAGCACTGCGGGAGTTGGGTAATTTTGTAAAAAAGCACCATATGAGAGTCGATTTTCATCCCGACCATTTTGTCCTCCTTAATTCACCAAAAAAACAGATTCTAAAAAAATCCCTGCAAACATTAAAGATGCATTATCAAATATTGAAAGAAATGCGAATCAATACAGTGCACCGCTGTGTCTTGCATGTGGGAGGAAATTACAAGGAAACAGACAAATCACTGGAGCGGTTTGTGGAAAATTGGATGACAATTCCCGGCGCAATTCAAAACATGATCATGCTGGAAAATGACGACACATCTTTTACATTGGAAGATACGCTGTACCTGTGTGAAAAAATCGGCATTCCCCTTGTATTCGACTATCATCACCACCTTGCCCATCATCGGGAAGCAAATTGGCAAATGTATTGGGAAAGAGTGGTCCGGACATGGGACCATTCCCCACTACCTGTAAAAATGCATATTTCCAGCCCCAAAAATAATCAGGTGTTTCGGCATCATTCTGACTATGTGGATGTGGAGATGTTCTTTTCGTTTCTTAAAGAAATTAGAGACAGCGTCCCGCAAATAGACTGTATGATTGAAGCTAAAAGAAAAGACGGGGCACTTTTTCGCTTAATGAAAGAAATAGAAACAAGATCAGATGCAGAAATCATTGACGGGGCGTCTTTTCATTTAAAATAATATGAAAAACTGAACTTTTCTGCCAAAATATTGTCAGCTTTTTATCGGGTTTGTAAGCACTTTCATGGTATAATGATAGTGATCATAGTGTGGGAAGGAGATGCATTATGGCACTCGAATTGATTGAATTACGCAGTAAAGCGGCTATGCTTCACGGACCCGTACTTACATTTTACCTGCAAACGTCTCCCAATAGTGATGACTGGAAAATTCGCTTAAAAAACGGGCTAAAGCGAACAGGCGAATATGTCCGGGCATCACGACAGGAAGAACTTCAATTATTCCTCTCCATCAAGAAAAAAGTCGAAAAAGCGGTATTAGATCTGCAGAGGCATTTTAATCAAGGATTAGTCTGTTTTGCTTCACAGGACGAAATACTGCTGAAACCAACTCAAATTCCTCTTGAAAATCAGTTTTACTGGGAAAAAGAACCTGTTGTTCAACATCTGGACGAACTTTTCAAGTTGTACCCGCGAACAGGAATTATTCTCGTCCAAAGACATCGCATCACCCTGATTGACACACTTCTCGCTGAAATTCTGAATGAAACAAATTACGAAATCGATTTAGACACGGAACACTGGCGCCATTATAAAGGGCTTTCCTCCGGAGCGATTATTTCAAGCGGTGCAACCCATCGCGATAAATTCGACTCCCGTTTGAAAGAAAATCAGGCCCGCTGGTTTAAGACCGTCGCCCCGGAAATTAGAAAAGAAGCTAAGAATTTCCAATGGGAACAAGTGTATCTTGCCGGACCGCCTGAACTGACAAAAGAAATTAAGGCGTTGCTTTCTCACTTAAACATCGTGAAAGTCATTACACAGAACTATGCCGGTAAGTCAGCCAATGAAATCGTCCGCGATTTCCTGATTAAGGAATTAACCCATATCTAATTGAAGGGTGAATGGGCATTTTCATAAACAAAATAACAGGAGGTGCAATAAGCCTCCTGTTTATTTATTGTATTATCCCTCTTTTTAAAAGCCCTTTATTTGTCCGGCTGTAATCCGGACCCTTATGCATTTTCTTCTTCTAACAGTTGCAGCTATTTCATCCTCTAAATTCTAAACCTGCCAAATACCACCTGTCCGTACTGTACCCAATCACCTTTTCAAAAATACAGCATCCATGGGTCTCTTTGGCAAATTCCAAACAAAAAACCCTCAAAATGAGGGTTTTTTAATTTTTTAATCCAATCATGAAATTCAGGCATGGTTTTGCATTTTTTAAAGCAATGTGGTCAGCTCTCTGCTTCCGCGGATTCCTCTGTTTCTTCCACGCCCTCTTCTTCATCAATATGTGCAGGAGGATGAATGACGACAATAACTTCATCGTCATCATGACGGATGTCAATCTTGCTGTATTTGTCGCGAATTGCTTCGATTTTTACAGTATCATTAATTTCTAATGAAGACACATCCACCACAATAGATTCCGGAATATCCTGAGGCTTGCCGGTAATCTCCAATTCATGCAAAGAAATTTGAAGAATTCCTCCCTGTTTTACACCCGGGGCTTCACCCGATACTGTCACATTGATCTGTGTATTTAACTCAGTATCCTTAGTAACATACATAAAGTCAGCATGAAGAATATCATTTGTAATTGGATTAACCTGATAATCTCCAAGGACAACCGGCCGGGTACTTCCATCCAGTTCTAATTGAATAATCCCATTTCTGCCGACTTCTGAAACAGTTTTCATTAAATCTCCTTTTTTTACTGATATAGCTTTTGTTTCTTCATTCCGCCCGTAGACGATCGCCGGTATGTATCCATTTTTTCTCAGTTCATTCAAAATGGATTTTCTGAACTCTGTTCTTTCCTCTGCTGCCAAAACATTGCTCATATTCTTCCACCTTCCTGATCCTGCGAATTTTAGACAATTAGAACGGTTTTCTACTTCAGCATGTCTAAGATTGAAAGATATAAAATTCTTCCATAATACTATTATATCAGAAAAATAAAATTTTGCTTTTTTAGCCGTTTTTTTTACACAGATATCCACTAAAGGAAAATAATGATTAACCTCCATACTGTTAAACCATTTAAAACAACAACATTCAGGTGCAGAAACATGTTATAATATGAGTGTGTTGTTATAGTAGAAAAATATACTTTTTTATACAAAAATACTAAAATGTACTTAATAGTAAGAAATGTTCAAAATCTATTAATATTAAAATGAATCTTTTTTCTCAGTCAAATGCTATGATAAACTGTAGTCTTAGTTTTGCAGAAAGGAAGATCATCCTTGAAAGACGCAGCCCTAAAGCGAACAATTTTAACTTTACTGCTGGTACTGACAGTGGCGTTCCTATACTTTCAGTTTCTTACAGAACCTGTTTATAACGCAGACTTTGAAAAAGAAGCCGATGATGAAGAAGTTATTGAAGAAGACGTCCCTATGCCCGATTCTCTGCACCCGGTTGTGGAGCAACGGGCAAATGAGTTGGTAGAGAAAGCTGCGGCAAAGGGAATTCGGATTATCATTACGGATGGTTTTCGCAGTATTGAAGAGCAAGATGAGTTATATGCCCAAGGTCGTACTAAACCCGGAAAAATTGTGACAAACAGAAAAGGCGGGGAATCTTATCATAATTACGGACTGGCTGTTGACTTTGCTATTAAACTGTCATCCGGCAGAGTCCTTTGGGATTTAAAATACGACGGAAACAAAAATGGCCGGCCGGATTGGTTTGAAGTAGCCGAATTGGCCAAAGAACTCGGATTTACATGGGGTGGTGATTGGGAAGAGTTTACGGATTACCCTCATCTGCAAATCGAATTTGGCCTTACTATTGAAGACCTGCAAAATGGAAAAAGACCGCCTGCTGCCGAAGATTACTTCCTGGCAGAAAAAGAATCAAAAAAGAAATAAAAACGCAAATATACTGTCACAAAAGAAGTCTGTCAACCAGTATTCCTTAAAAAGTACGGCAATATCTTTAATAGAACGGGGCTGTCCAGAAAGAAAGGTCAACCTTCTTTCCGCAGCCCCATTTTTGTAACTCTTTTTTAGCCGGAGCACTTTTACTTAGAATAACAATCTCAAACATTAATTGATATATTTACCCAAAACAGAATTTATCTGTTTGTTATATTCGTTAATTAAGACCTCTCCACGGATTGAATCCTCCAAATTGTACTTCTTCTTTAATTCAAGGATCCTGGTGACACTTTCATTCAATCTTTCCTCCGGGATTTCGCCCCTATGGACAGCTGATTTCAAAGCGGAAATGACCGCAATCATTTGCTTATGCTCATGAGCAACCATGATAATATCGCTTCCTGCCAGAACCGATTGTACGGCAGCCCGTCCAATGTCAAAATTACCAGTAATAGCCTTCATCGTCATATCATCAGTGATCACAACCCCGTTGAAGCCTAATTCATTCCTTAACAAACCATCGATAATTACTTTTGACATTGATGACGGGTAAACAGGATCTAAATCAGGGAACAGAATGTGACCGACCATCACCACATCGGCTCCTTCAGCAAGAGCTTTTTTAAATGGGACCAGCTCCGTTTTCTCCAGTGCTGACTTTGTTTTATGAACGGTTGGCAGCGCTAAATGGGAATCCACTGAAGTGTCTCCATGCCCGGGAAAATGCTTAATAACGGAAATTATATTTTTCGATTGCAGCCCCTTCATCGTCTCTATTCCGAGCCTGCTTACCACTTCAGGATTATCTCCAAAGGAACGGTCGCCAATCACCGGATTATCCGGGTTGCTGTTCACATCCAGAACCGGCGCAAAATTCATATTAAAGCCGTATGCATCAACAATTTTTCCAAGGAGCGCTCCAATTTCAAAGGAAAATGCCGGATTGTTAATTTCACCGATTTTTTGATTAGTCGGAAATGGTTTTAACCCCCCCGGAAGTTTGGCAATACTTCCTCCCTCCTGATCAATACCAAAAAACAAAGGGATGGAATTTTGCCTGTTTTCGTTTTTCAAGTAATTAATATAAGCGACAGTCTGCGCCGGATTAATCATATTTTTCTTATTTAAAATAATCCCGCCCACTTTATATTTTGCTACTAACTGTTCCGCTTTGGCATTCGGTTTCGTTCCCTGGACACCGGCAAAGATCATTTGGCCGATTTTTTCTTCAAGGGTCATTTTTTGCACTTGTTCAGCAATGGTCATCGGCGGCTCTTCTACCGGGTTCCTGTCGCGAATCTCTAAAGCTACCACAGAAATATGGTGAACGGCCGGATTGGGATTTTTATCATCAGGCCGGTCAAGTATCCATTTTAAGTGATATTTTTCATTCACATGATAAATGAGGATCGTCTGGTCATGTTCGCTGTCCTTATAATATTTCGTCTCATCGGCAGCACCCAAATAACCGGTAAGAGTGTCATAATGGATTTTTTGAAGCTTTTCATCATAGGACCGCAAATCGAAAACAATCTCTTCTTTATATCCAATCGAAACTTCATACTGATTGTATTGGGCAAAACTGCCTATTCCTTCATGATGGTCTGTACGATCCGGCTCCCCCAATACCTTGTAAACCTCGCCGATTTCAGTTTCTCCGGCTGCAAACGGAAGCTCAAGGAGCATCCCGTTTTCGGAACGTTGCAATATTTGATTGATTAAACCAACAGCATCAAAATCACCATCTTTTTCATCCGATTCAGACGGCTCGGGAACATCCGGCAGATCATCAACCGGATCCGTTTCCTTCCCGTTCAAAAGACTATATAAAACACCAACAGTCAATATAGCTATTAATATAAGAATAAAAAAACCAAATTTCTTTTTCACCATACTCTACCTCTGCCATCAAAAATTTTACTTCCACAATATAGGACTGTTTGAAAGATCATAAGGTTACAACCAAAACTGATTAACCCTGAATCTGTATATTCAGAGTGAGTGAAATGAGTCACTCCTTATTTCCAATGATTTTCCTTCCGGCAGTGATGTTTTTCCCTTCTTGAGTTCGTAAAATCATCACCTTACAAAATAAAATAATTTTCCAGGTTATGAACCGGAGACTGCGCCGCCCGGACAACTGCATGTAAAAGATTAATTTTTCCCTCCGGCATTCTGCATACATATACATGAAACCGTTGAAATCATTGCCACCGGGAAAAATCGCTGATTCCGGGCAATAGCCGACCTACGGATGCATAGTGAACTACCCTCCACTTACCACCCTTGCGGGTTGCTTGAAGTGCGGGGCTTCCCGGTAATCCTATCTAACGATAAGAAACACGTTCCTTGAGGATGGGAGACTTCTGTCGGAAAAAGTTAAAATACAAAAACCACATAAACTTTACAACCCCGGATAAAAGGCTAATCACAAAACATTCATGAACACCGTCCCGTAAACACGGATGCAAAACTTTTCCACCAAAAAAGCATCCTTTGTCTTATCGATAAGACAGGATGCCTGAATAGTTCTTTTATGTGAAAGTATATGGAAAAAGAAATGCTGAAAATCACAAGATGGTTCAAAAATTTGCCGGGAAACTGTACAACCACGGCTATTCATGGATGACATAGATGTTTAAAACAGCAAATACACCCTTTCACCCGGCACTCAGCTGCCATAATAATTTATGCTGACAGGGTCAGACATGCTATTTGGCAACATCCGCCGCCGCTCCCACCTTTGATATCATCACTTTATCAACTCTGAATTGATCCATGTCGATTACTTCCAGCACCAGGTCACCGACTTGTACTTTATCTTTGACTTTTGGAATGTCCCCAATCTGGTTAATTATAAATCCGCCTAATGTATGCATATGTTTAGTGCTTTTGATCAGACCTTCTTCCAGGTCGAAGTATTTAATAAAATAATCAATTGAAACAAGACCGTCAGCCAACCATGAGAATTCATCCCTTTCAATGATTTGCGGTTCATTGAGATCTTCCTTTTCAGGCAGGCTCCCTACAATATTTTCCATAAAGTCATGCAAAGTAACAAAGCCTTCCAATCCGCCATATTCATCGATGACAATTGCTTCGTGCTGGCCGGCTTTCTTTAACGCTTCCAATGCGTGAAAGACTTTCATCGTTTCCGGCAAAACCAATGTGTCATCAATACATTCTTCCAAAGTGAATTTTTTGCCGGAAGCCATTTTGGCTAAAACAGTTTTCGCATGGATTACGCCTTTAAAATCATCCAGGCTTCCTTTTCCTACAGGGAATTTGGAGTGAAGACAGTTATTCATTTTTGAAATATTGGTTTCAAATGAATCTTCCAAGTCAATCCATACGAGCTGTGTTCTCGGTGTCAAAATGTCTCCGAGGCGCTTGTCTCCCAAATCAAAAACTTGTTCAACAATATCTGATTCAATCGGTTCCACTGCTCCACTGTACACACCCATTTCAATTAGTTGGGTTATTTCTTCCTCGGTTACGCCGGGATCCTTCTGTGGTTTAATTCGCAGCACCTTTAACATAAAATCTGTTGATTTGCTGAGAAACCAGACAAACGGGCGGCCGATTTTCGAAAAATAATACATGGGTTTGGCTACAAGACAGGCGATTTTTTCCGGATTTCCCATTCCAATCCTTTTGGGTACTAACTCGCCGATGATTAAAGATAATAGAGTGGTTAGGCCGACAATGATAATTAAGCTGATTTTATAGCTGTACGGAGCAATAAACTCAATCCGTTCCACATACACAGCCAGTTGTCCGGCTAATGTTGCTCCTCCAAAAGCACCTGTAATAATACCAATCAGTGTAATCCCGATTTGAATCGTCGATAACAATTGGTTAGGGTTGTCCGCCAGTCTCAATGCAAAGTCTGCCCGGGAATTGCCGTTATTTTTTAATGCTTCCAATCTATTCTTTCTCGATGTCACAATAGCAATTTCCGTCATTGCAAAAATGCCATTGGCAATAATAAGGATGAGTACAATTAATATCGATATCCCTATACTGTCCAAAAAATTTTCACCCTGCCTTTACTGGAAAAAAGATATATCCATTGAATTTTGAGAAAAGTTCATGGACATATTCTTTTAAAAATTACATCTTGCTACTTTTATGATAACATATTTGCTTTTATCTAGTCGTGGTTTATGTTATCGTTGTTAACTGAAGATTTGATTCTGCGTGCATGAACAAAAATTTTACCTTTAACCGGAATGAAAGCATTCTCACTGTATGAAAAACAGATTTTGAAGTGCGCAAACAAAACTTTATCCCGGACAATCCGAATTAATTTTCTCTTTCCGTCAAACCCGCACAGAAATATCTGACGTTCAGAACAAATACAAAATAAAATTAAACAGCAAGTCTTGTTTTAACCCATAAAAAACCCCAATTTGCTGCTGCAGATTGGGGGTTAATAAATTTCTTGCCACAAAACTATTAAATGTTGCGAAAGAATGGTTCTCCTCCATTTACCGGGTCAGAGCACCTGTCCCTTTGACCCGTTCCTTTGACCAATTTTTTTACTGCTGTTCAGGCACCTCTATCTTTTTGGATTTACGGTACTGAGAGTTTCAGCTTTTTTTGTTCCGGCTCTTTTAATCAAGTAGGCAATAATTAGTATGCTTAACCATACCGGGGCCATGTACAGAGATAATCTATAACTTGGCAAGAATGCCATTAATACGACGAGCATGATTAAATATCCTATCGTTACGTAGTTTGAAATAGGGAATAATGGCATCTTAAACTTCAATTTTGCAACTTCCTGTGGTCCGATGATTTTTCTGAATTTAATATGAGTAATCAGAATCATTACCCAGTTAATAATAATGGCCAGAATTGCCACGGACATAACAATGTTAAATACTTGTCCCGGCAGGTATGCATTCAATATCACTGATATACCTACTATCGCAGATGAAAACAGAACAGCATAAGTAGGTACTCCTGTTTTCTTTCCGACCTTGCGGAGAAAGCCGGGAGCATTTCCCTGTTCTGCCAAACCGAAAAGCATGCGGGCATTACTGTACAAACAACTGTTATAGGCAGAAAATGTTGCTGTAAGCACAACAAAGTTCAGAATATGTGCGGCGGCAGGAATCCCCAATTTATCAAATATCAATACAAACGGGCTGCCTTCCATACCAACTTGTTTCCACGGGAAAAGCGTTACCAGCACTAACATAGAGCCAACATAGAAAATGATAATCCGGTAAAGAACCTGATTAATTGCTTTCGGGATTGTCTTATCAGGGTTTTCTGCTTCACCGGCTGTAATGCCGATTAACTCAACCCCTCCAAAGGCAAATGTGACAACTACCAGGGATAACAGTAATCCGGTTATACCCATGGGCATAAATCCGCCGTCTGCAACTAAATTTGAAAATCCGACAGGTTCTCCGCCTTGACCAAAACCAAACAGGATAATGGCAAGACCGAGAAGAATCATCACAATTACCGCAAGGACCTTGATAATTGCACCCCAGAATTCAATTTCCCCGAAAGCCTTTACCCCGATTAAGTTAATCCCCGTTATTACCAGAAACATAATAAATCCGGCAACCCATTG
>JANWJP010000135.1 GCA_025451895.1 Robertmurraya sp. | reverse complement strand
TTAAATACCGACTAATTTGCAGGTAACTTCGGTCGCTATTAGTGTTCAGCTGTGCCAGTACGTTTAAGCAATACACAATCATCGCTATATATACCTGGTTATGAACTGCTTGCTCGCTATGGCCATAAAACTTTTTGATGTTTAAGTGTTGTTTCATCCATTTAAAAAAGAGTTCAATTGCCCAGCGTGATTTATAGATTTCAGCGATTTCATCTGCAGCTAAATCGAATCTATTCGTGAGTAAGATAAGCTCATTGCCTTTCGTATCCAAGATCTTTAGACGGCGAAATATATTTTCTGACCGATTTTGGGAAGTCCCGATAACGACCATTTCATCTGAAATTACCGATGAATCACTTGGCAATGTGAATACTTCAAGGACTCGTGTGACTGCGTTCTTTCGAAGCCGGGAGACAAAAAAATATCCGTCGTCGGTCATGCGATCGAAGCGTTCATAATCTAAGTATCCTCGGTCGAACACGTACATGCATTCTTTATCATCCAGGAATATTTCTAGTTGACCCCTGTCGTGTTCTAATGCATTCGTAATAACAGCTTCATCCGGATATGAAAGTCCTTTATCCATAAAAACGAGCCGAAGGTGAAGTTTTACACCGGATTTTGTTTTACGGAACTCAGCCCACTTATGGTTCGTCAAGTTGAGTGGCAATGTACTTGAATCAATGATTTTTAATGGTGTTGTCATTTTTCTGCGTGCTTGAAAATTCGTTTTCTCATGAATCTGTGCAACTAAATCAAGAAAAATCGTTTGGAAGAACGAAGTTGGTACCTGATTCAGTCGTCTGCCTAATTGCGAGAAACTGATTGATTCGAAACCTGTTGCACGCTGTAATTCATCTGAAAATACTGCATCGCTTAATGCCCGTAAGCTCTCTGTTTCGTGGAGCTGGGCATACAAAAGCAATTTCATAAAAGAGCTCATATAGAGCTTCTTTGTGTAGTAATTTAATTGGTATCTTTTTACCTGTTCTTGAAATAAATGTTGATTAATTGGTAAAAGCCATTGCTCAAATGATGTTTTTCCTGTAAACTTATCCATACGTTGTTTCCTTTATATTGGATTTGGATAGGTTTACTACCAAAACCATTATAAAGGATTTTTTTATGGAAAAGTTTACTAACAGAAAATTCTGTATTAATAATTATATGGCGTTATTTTAATGCGACATCAGTGCTGTTTCATAAAAAAATAATTTGCATACAAAATGAAGAGCACGATAAACAAGAAGACAATGAACGAAGCCAGGGAAATGACCTTTTTGCAGTATCTTTATTTTGAATGGCAACTGTTACATCCTCATTGAACATTAACCTGGAAAATGTAAAATAGATGATCACCCGGACCAGCATGGTTACAAAAAATAAATTGTATACAAGCAAGAATTGCGTTTCATATTCCTCCATGACAAGTCAATGATGTTCATCGCTTATCACTTCCTGTGACACTTTGAATCGTCAGGATTTTATCAAAAAATTCCTTCTCTGACTGGTCACCTTTAAACATTTCATTGACTATTTTTCAACAAGAAGAAAAAGAACGCCTTTACCGCAACTTGCTGCATAACTATCATGAGTAATTCAATACCGTTTTCTTAATGATTTTATTAAGCAGTTAATTATGTTCCAGGAACCGGGTGGCGGACCGGAAATCAAGTGCACCCGTGGGCTGACCTGCAAACACAATGTGATACTTAGAGTTCCACTTCGTATATGCTAAACTGTTTATGTCAGACATAATAAATCCCTCCTGGTTGTTTATTTTGGTTGACGGACCAAAAAATTGTAACACCTGGAGGGAGCTTTTTTGATACAACGCTGAAATCTTTCCGGAACCATACGCCCGGCGTATAGTTTTCTTTATCCAAAAAAAACTGCATGAAACCATTTCTTCTGGTTCCATGCAATTTTGAGCAGGCCGGAAAACCCGGTTCGCCACCCACATTTGGGACAAGTAACGCTGTCCCTATTTAACAACCCCGAACTCGTGCACTTTTTCGACTTTGCGTTCTTCACCTTCCAAGAGTTCTCCGGAGATTTGGTAGATTTCCACTTTCAGTTTATTTCCTTCGACTTTGTAGATGGCAAAGTTTTGGACATCCGAGTCGCGGGCGTTGGAATGTGAATCTTTAAAAGCTTTCGTTTTTTGCGGCTGGCCGCCAAATGCAAACAGATTATTATAATAGACTAAATCCTCTTGCGTCATCCAATCTAATTTCGGCCGGACTTTTTTCAGATGCTTTAATCCTTTGTTGTAAACATCATCATATGCTTTCGTGCCGCCTGTATTCGGAAGCACGAACACCGTTCCTGCCGGGTTTTTATAATATTCCACGCCGTCTTCGGTTACAATTTCTGCCTCGTCAATGATTCCGTTGGAGAAGTTTACATTTGTTTCTACGAATTTCAACGGCTTCGTTCTGGAAATCACATGATCATGTCCCTGCAAAGCCAGGTCTACATCCAATTCATCGATCAATTCCATAAACTCTTCCCTCACCTTTTGAACATCTTCGTCCTGAAGGGAGTGATAGGATTTTGAGAATAATGGTTTATGATAAGATAAAATGACCCATTTAGCGCCATTTGCACGGGCCCGTTTAATATCTTCCTTAATCCAGGCCAGTTGTTCGTCTCCGAGTGCTTTGCCATCTGAATTTTTATTATCATTCGTGTTCGCAACGACAAAGTGGACACCGTTATAATCAAAAGAATAATAAGATCCTCCGGAAATTTTGTTATTTGCAGCGGGAACATTGATATGTTCATTGAATTTTTCTGTAACCGGACCATTTCCGGAATTCAAGGCATATTCATCATGGTTTCCGGGTGCAACAGCAAGCGGCTGCTTTAGCCAGGACTCTTCCGATTGTGAAAAAATATCCACCCACTCATCTTCAACCTCGGCGATTTCCACTAAATCTCCCGTATGCAATACAAAATCCGCGCCGCCGGCAGTTTCTATCGCACGCTTAATTGTATCCGCACCAAAAGCTGCTTCATTACGCACATTCTCATTCCAGAAAGCATTTTGTGTGTCCGTATATTGGATAAAAGTAAAGGCCCCGCCTTCTTCGCCGGAAGTTTTAAATGTACCGACTTTGCTTTTCCCGCCGGATTCACTTCCAACTTGATAATAATATGTTGTGTCCGGTTCTAAATCAACGGCTGTTGCTTTATAAGAATACTCCTTAACATCTATCAAATTGGGGAGACCCCTTTCATCGCCGCTTGTCCAACCGGGTCCCTTTTTTCCTTCATCTGTAAAATAGCCATTAATCACCGGTTCGCCGTCCTTCCCGATGACAGGTTTTCCTTCATCATCTTTCTCAACATCTGCAAAAATAAAATAGCCGTCTTTTGTCCGTTCGGCATATTGGTTTGTAACTTCAGTTGCTTCTGCTTCAAAAGCTTTGGCATCACTCATATCTTCAGAGGTACTAATCCAAACATAGGAATCTTCAAAAAGATCAGTTGTATACCAATTGAATCCCATTTGTGTTTTCGTATCCCCGTTGAAAGTGGTAATGATGCGATTCGGTGTATTATTTGGTTCAATTTCAGCCACTTCCGGCTTGCTGTCCATTAATTTGATATTTTTTGAGGCGCTGGCCTCCGAAGATTTTGATGTTTCACCCGGTGAATTCTGTTGACATCCGAATAAGACAAATACACTTAATAAAACAGAGAAAATGATGGTTGCTTTAAAAAACCACTTTTGTCTTCCCGTTTTCCGCACTTTGGTTCCTCCCTGGCAATATATTTTTGGTTCCCTTCAAAAAATCTTTAACATCATCTTAAAGGGAGAATGTTTATTTTCGGTAAATTCCGTTTAAATAAGCGGTAAATTTTTTGTATCTTTTAAAAACTAAGAAAACCATTCTGATCACAGTACTCTCATGATTCCTCTTAATCCCGGTTTCATGGTAAAGCAAAAAAACACCGGCAGTCAGAATGATTAATAACTTCATTATTTCCAAAAAAACGTGGCGGGAGACAACAAATGATTTTCACGGGCTCAATATATGTTGCCTCTTTTCTTTCATCCTGTTTCTTTTGGGGAGGAACTGCATCTGTTTGCTATCTGTCTTGCCGGCTTTTTTCTATCTATGTTATTTAATTATAATGCTGTTTTGTTTATTTGGAATTGCTCCCGGTGAAAAGTGGGTCAAGAAACCTGACCCCATGACCCGTTCTTTAGTTCGCTAATAAGTTAAAATTTTCTTATTGACACCACTTAAATGTGATGCTAATATATTTTTGCAGTATAACATTTTATTTTGTTAAAGAATTAAAATGCTAATGAATTAAACTTATTAAAAATAATAACCATCTTTTTTTAAGGCCGATTACTATATTAATAGAAAGGTAGCTGTCAGAGATGAAACCGTTCGGAAAGATACTTGTTTTCATGTTGCTCCTGTCGTTGCTCGCTGCTTGTTCTTCCAATGATAATGGTGATATTAAATCTGCCGGGAAAAAAGACAAGATCATTGTCGGTATTGATGATACATTTGCACCGATGGGATTCCGCGATGAAAATAATGAAATTGTCGGTTTTGACATTGACCTTGCCAAGGCAACAGGAGAAAAAATGGGTGTGGAATTAGTCATCCAGCCGATTGATTGGGGTTCAAAAGAAAACGAATTAAACAGCGGAAGAATCGATTTAATCTGGAATGGGTATACCATTACAGAGGAAAGAAAAAAGAAAGTATTATTCACAAAACCTTACTTAGCCAACTCCCAAGTTGTTGCAACATTGAAGGATTCAGAGATTGAGGATTTTGATGACCTGGCCGGAAAAACAATCGGCATTCAGGCTCAATCCTCAGCAAGCATTGCATTGGATTCAGCTCCGTTCAGAGCGGATATTAAAGGTGTCAGCGAATATAAAACAAATGTTCTTGCTTTACAGGACTTAAAAATCGGACGCGTTGATGCCGTTGTCATTGATGAAGTGGCTCTGAATTACTTTATGACAATAGAACCGGATACCTTTAAGGTTCTTGATGAATCATTGGCACCGGAAGAATATGCAGTTGGTGTAAAAAAAGGAAACGAAGAGTTATTGGAAAAAGTCCAGGCAGCCATCGATGAATTAATCGCTGACGGAACAGCAGCCGAAATCTCTGAAAAATGGTTCGGTGAAGATAAAATCTTAAAATAAAGGATTGGTATGTGACCTGCCTATTAAATCAATGAGAAAGCAATCGGTTAAACTGATTGCTTTTCTCGCTGTTTTCAGGTTTCATTTGAAATTACTCAACCGATTGCAGGAGGATTTTGTATGTCTTTTGATTATATTAATATGATCATCCGTCCCATGTTGGAGGGCACGAAGATCACCCTCTTACTGTTTTTTATTGTTATCGCTACATCCATTCCACTTGGATTTATTGTTACTTTACTCGCAAGAACCCGCTTCAAGCCGTTAACCTGGCTCATTAACGCTTATATTTATGTCATGCGGGGAACACCGTTATTGCTGCAATTGCTGTTTATCGTCTTCGGTCTGCCGATGATTCCTGTGATCGGGGAATATTTAGTACTTGAGAGATTTACAGCAGCCTGTATCGGTTTTATTCTCAATTACGCGGCTTATTTTGCCGAAATTTTCCGTGGAGGCCTGCTTGCCATTGACAAAGGACAATATGAAGCAGCCCAGGTGCTTGGAATGAATAAATGGCAAACGACAACACGGATTATTTTGCCGCAAATGTTCCGCATTGCCCTCCCGACTGTAACGAACGAAACGGTGAACTTAGTGAAAGACACGGCTTTGTTATACGCTGTCGCCGTTCCGGAATTATTGCATTTTGCGCAAACCGCCGTAAACCGTGACTTTACGATTGTGCCTTATTTTATCGCAGGAATTATTTATTTAATCATTACACTGTTAGTCACATTTGTCTTAAAAAACCTTGAAAAAAGATATCAATTTCAATAAGGATGAGTAGAAAATATGGCGATTATTGAAGTTAAAAATGTAAAGAAATCCTTTGACAAATTAGAGGTTTTGAAAAATATCAGCTTCGAAGTTCAGCCAAAAGAAGTCGTTGCCATTATCGGACCGTCCGGTTCGGGAAAAAGCACCCTGCTGAGAAGTCTTGTGCATTTAGAGGATGTGGATGGCGGGGATATTTCCGTATCCGGAAATTATTTAGTGAAAAATGGCGTATACGCAAAATCTCAGGACATAAGAAAAATCACCATCAAAATGGGGATGGTGTTTCAGCATTTTCAACTGTTTCCGCACTTGACGGTAAAAGAAAATTTGGAACTGGCACCGAAACTTGTGAAAAAGGAAGCTCCCCATGAGATCCGCAAAAGAAGTCAGGAACTCCTAAAAAAAGTCGGGTTAACGAACCATGCCGATGCTTATCCTTCAAGATTATCCGGCGGCCAGAAACAACGGGTGGCCATTGCACGCGCTTTAATGATGAATCCGGATATTCTCCTTTTTGATGAACCGACATCCGCCCTTGACCCGGAACTCACAGGAGAAGTATTGAAGGTTATGAAGGATCTGGCCGAAGAACATATGACAATGGTCGTCGTCACCCACGAAATGGGCTTCGCCAGAGAAATCGCCGACCGTGTCATCTTCATGGACAACGGCGAAATCATCGAAACCGGAACACCCGAAGAAATATTCGAAAACCCGCAAAACCAAAGAACAAAAACCTTCTTGGGACGACGGGACAGGCTCCGTGTCCCAATGTAAAAGTAACAGCCGTCGTTCACAACGCTTCATATCTCAAAGGCTCATTACCAAATGAGCTTTTTTTGTTTGCGGAATATCCCCCAGGTGAGGATATCTTAATTGTAGAATGGAATCCCCCCTGGGAGGATATTCATACGTAAAGAAATAAATCATAATGAAATCTGGAAATTAAAAACATAAACAGGAGCACAATTTTTCTTTAAATTTTAAAAAATATGAATACAGTCTCCATGACACAATGCCGGGTCAAGGTTCCTGTCCCCAAAACCCAATGGGCTAATCTGTAACTGTGATTTTCCGGTTTTTAAATGCCCCCGCATGTTTTAGTGTAATATGTGCTTCGATTGATTTTAAGCTGTCTTCATGGAGTAAGGTATCCTGGTCTTTCAATTGTTTCCAGTCGGAATGATAGTGTCTGTAGAGCTTGTGCTCCAAATTTAAAAAATCGATATCATATTTCAGCCCTAACTGATATAGGTGTCTCACTTCAGAGATAATTCCCTCTTTTGCAAATTCTTCCATAGCTTTCACATTCATGGTATTATTCTCAATACGATTACTTACAATTCCTTTGGCAAAGAAGGAAATTGTAAAGTAGAAATTCCCATTGTTTTTTTCCGGTTTAATTTTAATCTTTTGATCTTCAAGCACCGTAAGAATTTCAGGTTTTTCGTCTTCAGGCAATAGGATGGAAGAGCGCTTGTTTTCTGAAGACAACCAGCGAATCCCTTTTATTTTTTCATAAGGGAAATAACTTTTGTATTTTGTGTTCTTTAGGAAAAATGCTCCATCAATTTCTAATTTTCTTTCCTTCTTGTTTTTCTTCTCCCACTGTGTGTCATTAATCGAGAGTGAAGGAATATATGCAGTACGGCCAGGTTCGAAAAACTCTCTGGCAAATTGGT
>JANWJP010000134.1 GCA_025451895.1 Robertmurraya sp. | reverse complement strand
AGAGTATTTTATTAATGATTTAATAAAAATTAATAATCACCCTGAACAAATTATTAGAGATATATCTGAAACAATACAAATTGCAAAAAAAAATTTCGATATTGGTATCAGCGCGGGAAAACATGAAGAATTTTATAGTAAAATAATTAGTGCATTTTCAAAAAAGAGATTTACCATAGAGGATTTATTAAAATATAAACAAGGGATAAATGGGGTTGAATCTATTCGCACAGCATTTGATTTAAAAAGGAATGGCTTTTTTTATTCACTTGATAATGCCAAAAGTATTAGAATATTGGTTATTCCTAATTTTTCCTTGAATAAAGATAAATGGATTACAATATTGACAGAACTGATAAAAATTAGGTCTATACATGAAAAAGCAACAATAGTAATTAGAATTCAAAATCAGTATTACTCTCAATTAAATGAGATTATTTCAAAATTGCAAAATATATTGAAATTTTGTAAGGGTAATGAAAGCCCAGATATTTTGATTGATTGTGAATGCCTTGATGAAGTTACAGAAGCGCTGTTTTTATTAGAAATTGATTACTTTATCCCTACAAATAGTGTACAATATGAAACGATTTTCAAATGTAGACTATTGGGAATCCAAATTGTGAATAATAGTGAAAATTTATTAAATGAAATTAATGGTTCCTAAACTTGTGACCTATTTTTCTTCTTTTTTATAAATCTACTTTTTCAGTTTCCTTTATAGTATAAAAAGTTTTCTTTTTGAACTGATTATTTTTTCTTATTAAGGACTATCAAGATATTTAGTTGTTTGTTGGAATGCAATAGATTTAAAGGCATGTCGTTGACTAAGACAAATTGGTAATCCAGTATTTCCTTATTACTATGGCCGCTGTAAGATTTTCGATTTTCTATTGTTAATCGACTTGAATAAAGTCGCTTTGTATAGAAATTTATATTTATTAAACTCGGGGGGCCGGAAATAGAGGAGCGTGTCCACGGTTCTTTTTTATAAACAGAAGACCAAATATTATGGATGTTTTGTTTGAATATTGTTATGGAAAGCGGATTGAAAGAGTAAAAAACATTGTCCTTAGGTTGTATTCGATAGTCTTCATCAAGATCGAATTTAAATCAGTTTAGCGATTTCATATGTTATTTTGTTATCTTCTTCCCCACTTATCTAAGAACTCGCCATTCCCTTAAAATTGCAGTCAAAACAATAACTAAACTTTTTTCCTAAGCTTTTAAAAAACACACTATATCCCACTACTTTCCTCTTCCCCACTTCCGCTATCCATCACAAAATAGTAAAATATTACTATATCAGTAAAATGTTTTCACCCCGGGAATAACATATGCAAAGGTGGTCGGAGAAATGCAACAAGGAAGGAAAAAACAACGTTTTACGAGACTGCGCCGAATCCGGACAAAATTAATTCTGGCTTTTGCCCTTCTTACCATTATTCCGTCAGTGACAGTCGGCGGCCTGTCTTTTTTAACATCGAAAAATACCGTTGAAAAGGATATGCTGGCCGCAGTCAATGAAAGTTTAAATCTTTTAAATGCAAGTATAACAAATGAAATCGAAGCGAAAATACATCATGCCCGGTTTTATGCGGAAAATCTTCCGTCTGATTTACATGGTGAAGACGCTGAAGCAGAACTGCGGGAAGAATTTTTGCAATATCTTGACCTTCATCCTGAAGCAGCGTCTATTTATGTGGCAAATGATGATAAGGTTTTCATTTTAGAGCCCTATGTGGAAGTGGGAGACGATTTTGATGTAACTGAACGTGACTGGTATCAAAAGACAAAGGAAAATAACGGAAAACCGGTGATTTCTGAACCGTATATTTCCGGCGACGGGAAAATGGTCGTGACCGTTTCGCAAACCATGAAAGACGGGAGGGGCGTTGCGGCAGTAGACATCGATTTGGCCTATTTACAGAGGTTAACGAATCAGGTCAAGATAGGTGATAACGGCTTTGCCTTTTTATTGGATGAAAATTACAACTTTATGGCCCATCCGGAACATGCTGCGGGAAGTACGGCAAGCGGAGAGCAGTACGAAAAAATGTATACACAAAGCGAGGGTGAAGTTCCTTATGAATCGAATGGCAGTAGTCAAATCATCAGTTTTATAACCAACGAGCTGACAGGCTGGAAAATCGGCGGCAATCTTCTCGCCGATGAAATCGATGAACTGGCTGCTCCGATTCTCAGAACCACGGCGGTTGTTAACCTTGTTGCTTTAATGATAGCTGCAATGCTTATCTTTTTAATTGTTCGCTCCATAATGAATCAACTGCGAGTCCTCCGGGACGAGGCAAGGATGATTGGCAGAGGTGATCTGACCGGATCGATTGAGGTCAAAACGGATGACGAAATCGGACAATTGGGCATGGCTTTTAACGAAATGCGGGACAACCTTC
Source organism: Robertmurraya sp. (assembly GCA_025451895.1). Lineage (GTDB taxonomy): Bacteria > Bacillota > Bacilli > Bacillales > Cytobacillaceae > CALKIU01. Next base: position 5,797 of record JANWJP010000134.1, on the reverse strand, counting down.
GTGAACTTGCTCAAAAAGTTTATAACAGTGCCAATCAATTATCTGAAGCCTCGGAAGAATTATCAGCTAATACTTCGCAAACCACTTCAGTAACGGAACAGGTTGCCAGGGTCATTCAAGAGGTGGCCGACGGTGCAGAGCAGCAAACAGTAAAGGTGGAGGAAAATACCCGTTCCCTGGAGGAAATTTCACAGGCTGTTATGAAGATTGCTGAAAACTCTTCAAAGGTGACCGAACTGTCCCACCAGGCAGCACGAAATGCCGAAGATGGAGGGAAGGCGGTAAGGGATACAGTGGAGCAAATGAAATCGATTTATGAAACAGTAACCGACTCGAATGAAGTCATCAAGCAGCTCCGTGAACAGGCAAAGAAAGTTACTTCCATATTGGCTGTCATTACCGACATTGCTGATCAAACCAACTTACTGGCTTTAAATGCGGCGATTGAGGCAGCACGGGCCGGTGAACACGGACGGGGATTTTCCGTTGTTGCCGGTGAGGTGAAGAAACTTGCCGAGCAATCACAACAATCGGCAAATGAAATCCGGGAAATTATTGAAGGCATACAGGCTGAAACGAATCATTCAGTGACGGCCATGGACCGGGTCATGGAGGATGTCCTGAACGGGGTTGAGGTTTCGGAGGCGGCGATTGATAAATTTGAAAAAATCATCCAATCAGGCAGAGAAATGACACCGCAGCTGGAGGATATATCGGCATCCGCACAGCAAATGGCCGCAGCTGTTCAGGAATTGTCATCCACCTCAAACGAATTATTGGCGATTGCCCGGGAAAATGCCGCAACGTCAGAAGAGGTCGCAGCTTCTGCGGAAGAGCAGATGGCTTCCATCGAGGAAATATCCGCTTCTTCCAAAACGCTGTCCAAAATGGCTGAAGAACTCGAGACGCTGGTATCCCAATTTAAATATTAACAGGCTCCGGGAATTTGTCTTTCCCCCGGCTAAAACTGCACAAACAACAGCCCTGCATGAGAAACAAAACTCAGCAGGGCTTTTTGCGTTAAAAGCGGCCGATCGCTGCTTTTTTCCGCAAATTCTCCCATTTCTTTTCAGTTAAACATATGACAATAACATAAACAATTCCTCCCAAAATCCGATAATAACAATAGAACTTCATCCCCCAGGGAGGGACAAAGAATGATTCATAATGTGACAAATACGAAATTTCATCTTCTAACGCCGCATACAACAAAAATTGAATCAACAGCAGCAGACGTCGAGAAAAAACCTTCAACATCCCATCGGCAGGAACAAATTGTCATTTATCCTGACGACCCGGCGGGAGCGAAAGATATTGTCGAACAAGTTGTTCAAAGTCTGAACGAATTCATCAGTCCAATCAATACCCATCTGAAATTCGAATTCCATGAGGAGTTAAAAGAATATTATGTCACCATCATCGATACACTCAGCAACGAAGTCATTAAAGAAATTCCCCCGAAAAAAGTCCTTGATATGTATGCGGCAATGGCGGAGTATTTGGGATTATTAGTTGACAGAAAGATTTAAGGCAGGTGAACGGCCATGTGCAGTATGAGAATCGGCGGTTTGGCGAGCGGAATGGATATTGACCAAATTGTCAAAGACTTAATGAGGGTTGAACGGCTTCCGCTTCAAAAATTGCAGCAGGAAAAGCAGATCCTCGAGTGGAAGCGCGATGATTACCGGGCGATGAACACCCTTCTTCTCGATTTTCGCAGCCTGTTGACACAAATGAAGATGACAAGCCAATACCGGGTCCGTACAGCTTCCTCCACAAATGAAGACTTTGTCACGGCAACAGCGACCGGCGCCGCCGCACAGGCATCCTATTCGATTGCAAAAGTCAGCCAACTGGCCGCAGCTGAAACGCAGAAAAACGGCGGGAGCATTGCCGCAGACAGCAGCTTTTCCGCCGGAAAAAGCCTCTTTGAACAGAGAGAACTTTTTGATTTCCAGGATGCCAATGTTTGGAAAGACGGTTTTGTCCAAAGCAAACAAATTACCGTCGCAGAAAAAACGAATACTGTCCAACTGGGACTCAATGATTTGAAAGAAGTTGCCAAAGCCAATGAGGACTGGACCGTTACGGTAAACGGAACAGGATATAAGATCGTAACGGGTGAATCCATGCCGGAACTGGAAAAGGGACAGGCCTGGTATAACACGGAAACCGGCGAACTGCATTTTGGGAATGAAATCGCCGAAAACAGCGTAGTCCGCATCAGCTATGTAACGGAAATGAAAACAGAACGGTTTTCAATTGGTGAAAAAACGCAGGAATTGAATTTATCTTATAAAAATCTGACCGGCACCCCGTCTTTAAAACTGCAAATCGACAATGAGGAAATTGAATTAGAACTGGAATATGAAGATGGAGAAACGGCGCTGATTCGCCGTACGGATGATGAGATGGTGATTGGAACGTTGCACCTTGACACGGGAAAAATCGAGTTCAATGATGATATGCCGAGGCCGGAGAAGGATTCCAATCAGAAAATTTCCCTGGAAATTACTTATGATTCCTCTGATGCAGCCTATACGACGATGGAATTGACAACCCATACCTCGAACGGAGACATGTACGGTTCCTTTCTCATTGACGGCCGCGATTCACTGAATGCTGTGCTCAACCGGGTTAACAGTTCTAAACTCGGTGTGATGATGTTTTATGACGACGTCACCCGTCAGATTACGATGACCAGAACGGAAACAGGCCGGTTTAATGAAAACGGAACGGAAATTGAGTTTTCCCCGGATAACGATAACCGCTTTCTCCTTGATGTACTAAAGTTCAGGGGAGCGGAAATTACCGAGGAAGCAAAAGATGCCCAATTTATGATTAACGGCCTGGAAACAAGCCGGAAAACGAACACTTTTCAAATTAACGGGGTTACTTTTACTTTAAAGCAAATCTTTGATTCGCAAACGGATGCCAATGTATCACCGGTAACGGTTCATATAAATCATGACAGCGAGCAGGTTTTTGAAAATATTAAAAGCTTTGTCGAGAAATACAATGAATTGATTGATAAAATCCGCCAAAAAACAGAGGAGGAGCGGTACCGCAGCTATAAGCCGCTGACCGATGAAGAACGGGAGCAATTGACCGATAAACAGCAGGAGCAATGGGAGGAAAAAGCAAAGAGCGGCCTATTGCGGCGCGATCCCCTGCTTACTTCACTTCTCACTGAGATGCGTATGGATTTTTCGCAGCCGGTCACGAATGAAGATGTATCCGCCCTTTATAACCAAATGGCGAAGCTCGGAATTACAACCTCCACAAACTATTTGGAAGGCGGAAAGCTTGTCCTCGATGAAGCGAAGCTGAAAAAAGCGATTGAAGAAGATCCCCAGTCCGTGGAAAACTTTTTCCGAGGCGATGGAATTGACGATTCCCAGCGGGGCATCATTCACCGCCTGTATGACACGGTCAACCACACGATGGACCAATTACGGGAACGGGCGGGAAATGCCTTCTCCGTGAACCATCAGTTTACGATTGGCCGGGAGATTCTTGATATTGATGACCGCATCGAGCGGTTTGAGGATCGTCTTGTGAAACTGGAGGATCGTTATTGGCGGCAATTTACGGCCATGGAAAAGGCAATTCAGAAGGCCAATTCGCAAATGAATTACTTATGGCAGCAGTTCGGAGGCTTTTAGTTTTTATAAAAATGCAGCCAACTGCCCTGTTTTTAACACATCATGACAACGGGGGAGGTCCTGTGGCCTTCCCATACGGCAAAAGCAGAAAAATAAGGAGTGGCAAATAATGGCGATTAATAATCCATATCAATCTTACCAGCAAAACTCAGTCAACACAGCGTCTCCTGGAGAGTTAACCCTGATGCTGTATAATGGCTGTTTAAAATTTATTAACCTCGCAAAAAAGGCGATGAATGAAAATAATATTGAAGCCCGAAACGCCAACATCCAAAAGGCCCAGACCATTATCAGCGAACTGATCGTCACATTAAATATGGATGTTGAAATTTCGAAAAATTTTCTTGCACTTTATGAGTTCATCCGTCAGCGTTTAATTGAGGCCAATATCAAAAATGATCCAGCCGCATTAAAGGAGGCGGAGGACCTGGTTACTGAATTCCGCGATACATGGAAGCAGGCTATTCAAATCAACCGCCGCCAGCAGTACGGAGGAGGAGGTCACATCTGATGGAAGCTGTTTTGGAATGTGCCCGTCTGACAAAGCAATTATACGATTTGGTTCATAATTCTGATGAAAAAAAAGACAGGGACCGGCTCATTCAGCAAATTGACCGCCTTCTCGATCAACGCGAACAACTCCTGCCGGAAATCGCCCCCCCATTCAGCGAAAAAGAAAAGAAACTCGGCAGGGCCATCATGCAAATGAATCAAACCATTGATGTGAAACTGCAAAAAATTAAATCCCAAATTGAACAGGATATTGTCGATGCCAAAAAGACTAAGACCTCCGTGCAAAAATATGTCAATCCTTATGAATCCCTGCAAACCGACGGAGTTTATTATGATAAGAAAAATTAGCCTTTTGCAGCCGGTAAATTAAATCACTCTCTGTGTTATCAGGGAGTTTTTTTATACCTGTATGTATAGACCATTTTGTTCTGGCTGCCGGCTGAAGTCCTTTTTTAAATATAGACGTTTTTTGAACTTTTTGCGAAGATGTAGGAAAAAAGTGAAAAATGTCGAATAGTTTTAATTAAGTATATGATTTTGTCATTTTTGTCATTTTTGCAAAATCGCCGATTCGCCATGTTTCCGGCAATTCTTACGGGTTTAGCCTTGCCGTGACATGTGAACGGTGGATCGCGCCTTCAGTCATATTTCCCTGTATTTTTCGACAATTGAATAAAAAATTTCTTCAGCGATGTTGATGCTTTCCGGCGTTTGCCAAAAACACCAATCAAGTGGGGGGATTTATCTATGAATCAAGCAGATTATCAAAAAATTCTCTCTTCTCACCGTGTTCCTGTAGAAAAACTGCGCCCTGAGTTTGACCCGGAGCGTTTTTCCTTTGAAACGACTGCTGATTTGGAAAAGCTCCCAAACGAAATGATCGGGCAGGATCGGGCGGTCCGGGCAATGGAATTCGGGCTGACCGTTGAGCAGTCAGGCTATAACCTGTTTGTTGTCGGACCATCAGGCACAGGCAGAATGACTTATACGCAGGACAGTGTCGCCAAAATGGCGAAAACAAGGCCTGCACCCGATGATTGGTGCTATGTGTATAATTTTGAAAACCCCGACAGACCGGTTGTCATCAATCTGCCGGCGGGATGGGGCCAGCAGTTCCAGCGGAAAATCCAAGTCCTGCTCTTTGATATTGAACGTGAATTACGGGCGGCATTTTCCAGTGAAATGTATGAAAAAAACAAAATGGCCATCATCCAGGAATTCCGGCAGAAGGTGGAGGATCTTTGGAAAAAAACCGACACCTTTGCCTTGGAAAGAAATTTTCAAATTGAACGGACGACAGCCGGAATCAACACGATTCCCCTCCGTTTCGGGCGGCCGATGGAAAGAAAGGAATATGAGCGCCTTCATCCCACCGAAAAAGAAATCATTTTAATGCGTGAAAAAGAAGTAGAGGAAAAAATCCGCGAAACGGTCCACCAGATGGGGAAAGTGAATGAACAGCTCCGCAATGCACTGGACTCTTTTATGAAAAAAACGGCCGTCAATGCAGTTAAGGAGCTGTTTATCCCGTTAAAAGAGTACTATAAGGATTTTCCCAAAGTGCTCACCTATCTGGACGCCTATTTACAAGATATTGTCGAGCATTTCAGTGTTTTTCT
>JANWJP010000133.1 GCA_025451895.1 Robertmurraya sp. | reverse complement strand
TTAATAAATTTAGCGCATAAAAGCGTAAAAGCAATTTTTGTCATTTTATTTTGATAACAGGGGGTTCATGTATGTTGAAAAAACTCAGATTAGCAGCCGTCATTGCATTGGCGGGAGCACTTTATCTCAGCGGATGCACCGGCGATAAAAACGATTCTGAACAAATCACCATAGGTGTAACACAGTTTATGGAACATCCTTCCCTGGATGCGGCATTTAACGGCTTTAAGAAAGCCATTGAAGATGCGGGACTTGAAGTCGAATATGATGTTCAAATGGGACACGGTGACCAGAATACCCTTTCTGCGATTGCCAATAATTTTGTGGGTGACAAAGTGGACTTAATCTTTGCGAACTCAACCCCGAGTGCGCAAACTGCTTTAAAAGCAACAAAAGATATTCCCATTGTTTTTACATCCGTAACTGATCCCGTTGGCGCAAAGCTTGTCAATAGCATGGAAGAACCCGGCGGCAATGTAACCGGAACGATTGACAATCATCCGGATGCCATTAAGAAAATGGTTGCTTTTATTCATGAACAGTTTGATGTAAAAGATCTCGGTACCATTTATAATGCAGGAGAACAAAACTCAAGAGCTCAAATAGATTTAGTTAAAAATGCCCTCAAAGGAACAGGAATAAAATTATATGAAAGATCGGTTTCCACAACTTCTGAGGTGAAACAGGCGGCAGAATCATTAATCGGTAAAGTGGATGCAATTTACATTGTTACCGACAATACGGTTGTATCCGGCCTTGACGCGGTAATAAAAGTGGCGGAGGAAGAAGATATTCCGTTATTTGTCGGTGAATTGGATTCTGTTGCAAAGGGCGGATTTGCAGCTTTCGGATTTAAATATGATGATATCGGTTATCGGGCAGGAGAAATGGCTGCGCAAATTTTAAAGGGTGAGAAAACACCGGCCGAGATTCCTGTTGAGTATCCGCCGAATTTGAAGCTTGTCCTCAATAAAAAGGCTGCTGCAAAAATGAACATTGAATGGAAGGACGAGTGGAACGACTTGGCGGATGAAATTATAGAATAAACATAGAAGGGCTTCTGCTCAACAATCGGAAGCCCTTCATCCGCTGTTATCAAATGATCAATTAATCGCAATTTTTTTCTTTGTTGAACGAGGTGCTTCTGCGTTCGCTATCCCCCTGTTCATTTCTATCTCCATGGTTGCAACTTTAATTGAAAGGAAGATTTTATGTATACAGCTGTTTTTGGCGCCGTTGAGGCCGGTGCGATTTATGCTTTAATGGCTCTGGGTGTGTACTTATCATTCAGGGTTCTTGATTTTCCCGATTTGACCGTAGACGGAAGTTTTGTTACAGGGGGAGCTGTTGCTGCGCTCCTGATTGTGGGCGGCACTGATCCTTTACTTGCCACGGTTGCAGCTTTTTTTGCCGGTTTCCTGGCGGGCTGTGTAACGGGTATATTGCATACGAAGGGAAAAATTAATGCCCTTTTAGCAGGGATTTTAATGATGACGGCTTTATATTCCATTAACTTAAGAATTATGGGCCGCTCTAATTTATCATTACTTTCGGAAGAAACTCTGATTACAAAAATTGTTGATTTTTGGAAAGGGTTAAAAATAGATGATGCGGTTGGTTCCTTTTTAACGTCGGTCGGATTAGCTGAGTTTATTCCGAGGACATGGGGAATTCTCATTATCATGCTGATTTTGGCCTTTGTGATGAAAGCAGTTATTGATTATTTTCTGAAAACGGATATCGGGCTTGCCATCAGGGCAACAGGTGACAATGAAATCATGATTAAAAGTTTTTCAGCCAATACGGACTTATTGAAAATTTTTGGACTGGGTTTATCCAATGCTTTAGTGGCTCTTTCCGGCGCTCTTGTTGCCCAATATCAGGGATTTAGTGACGTTGGTATGGGAATCGGGATGATCGTTATTGGTCTGGCCTCGGTTATTATCGGAGAGACGCTTTTTGGAGCCAAGACCGTCATGCGTGCCACCCTTGCTGTTATCTTGGGAGCGATTGTGTACCGGATTATTTATTCGCTGGCTCTCCGCGTTGATTTTCTTGAATCGGGAGACATGAAGCTGATTACGGCCTTTATCGTTATCTGTGCTTTAGTCATTCCAAAGATTGTTGAACTGGTAAATGAAAAGAAAAAGAGAAGACGAAGAATGCTGGAATCACAACGATTGATGGAAGCGAAAGGAAATAAGAAAAGTGGTGAAAGTCTTGCTGCAGTTAAATCAGATTTATAAGGTATTTAATGAAGGGACGCCGGACGAAAAAGTTGCCATAAATTATGTGAATCTCTCTTTAAAGCCGGGCGATTTTGTCACCGTGATTGGCAGTAACGGGGCAGGAAAATCTACTCTGTTAAATATTATTGCGGGCAGGCTTGCTCCTGATCTGGGACAGGTAAAAATCGCCGGTAGAGATGTTACGATGATGAAGGAATATAAAAGGTCACGATTTATAGGCAGGGTTTTTCAGGATCCGATGGCCGGTACAGCTCCGTCAATGACCATTGAGGAAAATCTGGCCATTGCCTATTCAAGAATCAGCCGGCGCGGGCTTAAAATCGGTGTTTCAAAAAAGAAGCGGGATTTTTTCAGGGAAAAATTGAGTATTCTTAATTTGGGACTGGAAAACCGTCTGCAGGCGAAGGTCGGCCTTCTGTCCGGCGGTGAGAGACAGGCGCTGTCATTATTGATGGCAACCTTTACTGAGCCTGACATTCTTCTGCTTGATGAACATACAGCAGCTTTGGACCCCTCAAGGGCGGAATTAATAACAGACTTAACAAAGAAGATTGTCGGGGAGTACAAACTGACAACCCTGATGGTTACCCACAATATGCAGCAGGCTATTGAATTAGGAAACAGATTGATTATGATGGATAAGGGGCAAATTATTTTTGAGGCAAATGAAACGGAAAAGAAACATTTGTCTGTAGATAAGCTTCTGATGGAGTTCCAGCGTATTCGAGGAGAAAAATTGAACAGCGACAGGGCTGTATTAATTTAATAAATTGTTCTGAAACCGGCAGAACCATCATTTCCGGAGGATTTTGCCGGTTTTGTTGTTCACGGGGCACACATAGTTCATTCCCGAGGTGGTTCAAGGCCTTGCCACCGTTTATTTGCCGGATAAATGGATATTGACCGGTTCAATGAAAAATTGTTCTTTTACAATCTTTTTATAAAAAACACATGGTACACCATGTGTTTTTTACTATTATTTGATATGATACTATTTTGATAGGAATTTTTGGCAGGGCGGTGATTTAAATGACTGAAGCGATACTTAGAAAATCAATCCCGGAGTTTAGAAGAGGAGTTCAGGCGGGAATAGGCATCGGGATTGGTTATTTTCCCGTAGCGTTAACATTCGGGTTGCTGGCAAAGACGACCGGTTTAACGGTTCTGGAGACATTGCTTATGAGTTTAGTTGTTTTTGCCGGGGCTGCGCAATATATCGCCCTGAGTTTAATCTCATTAGGGACGGGGATTTTTGAAATTATCCTGACGACCTTTATTGTTAATATTCGTCATTTTCTTATGTCGGCATCCTTAAATGAAAAGACGGCAGACGAACATCCTGCGGTAAAAGCCGTCTATGCTTTCGGGATTACTGATGAAACTTTTTCAGTTGCTGCGACAAGGGATGGTACGGTAACGTCCGGCTATATGTTCGGGCTGATTTTTGTCGCATATTCAAGCTGGGTATTTTTTTCCGGCGTCGGTCATATAATCGGGGCAAATTTGCCTCAAGTGCTGCAAGAAAGCATGTCCGTGGCTCTGTACGCCATGTTTATCGGTTTATTGGTCCCCTCCTTAAAAAAGAATATGAAAATTGCGTTTTTGGCTGTCTTGGCTGCATGTTTTAATACGATTTTTACTTTATCAGAAATTTTGTCATCAGGATGGGGCATAGTTACTGCAACGCTGCTTTCCGCAGTTATTGTTGAATTTATTGAAGCAAGGAAAAAGCAGACAGGGGGTCGTGCCGATGGATAGTAAGATTTTTCTGCTGATCATCGGGATGGGAATCGTTACATATATACCGAGAATGCTGCCGTTTTTCTTATTTCACGGAAAAGAACTGCCCCCTTTTCTGCAGGGAATCTTAAAAAATGTCCCGTACGCAACTTTGGGTGCCCTTATTTTTCCGGGAATTTTGTTTATACAGGAGGATATTACTTACGGTCTTGTTGGTGCTGTTTCAGCTTTTATTCTGGCTTTTTCCGGGGCTAATATATTTATTGTCATTCTCGGGGCAATTGCCGTTTTAACCGGTTATTCATATTTTTTCTGATTGTTATTTTTTCCGGAATATATCTTCTTGCCGGAGTTTTCTATATCTGCTTGGTCCGGCAGGAGTTTTAAGAAAGAACTGAAATGAACTTCGGGTCTTCACGGAAGCAATGAAGACCCGTTTTTTTATATGCAAACAGCACGGAGCTAATATGATTACTTTTCAAAATTTTAGGAAAGGAAAAATATAGTTCTAATAAGTCCTTTTTGAACTAAAATAATAATAAGGTTGGACAGAGAATGGTGGGACGCTGTTGGCTAGAAAAATAGGGTTATACGGTTTGCTGGCTTTTATTATATACGGGCTGTTTTTTTATTGGTATTTATTTTATTTCGCCGATACCAGTCTTCCCTTTGAATATCAGGGGACAAAGGCAGACCCGCAGACGTTTCTTAACAGCAAGGAACTGGTGCTGACTGAAGAATATTCGCAAATAAGAAATTTTCTTTTTTTCCTGAGCACCCCTTTGGAGTGGCTTATTTATTTGTTTGTTCTGGTGGGGGGCGTTTCCAGGGCATTTGCGAAATGGGCTGAAGAAACCGCAAAATATCAAGTGCTGAGAACGGCAATTTATGTGTTTGCCTTGGGTGTGTTTACTTTTGCTGCTGTTTTTCCGCTTCGATATTTCAGCTACCATATTTCAAAAATATATAATATTTCAATCCAGAGTTTTCCTTCCTGGATGAAAGATCAGATGATTGATTTTTGGATTGAATTTGTCACGATGTTTATTATTGTTGCTGTCGTTTATTGGCTGATAAATAAAAGTAAAAAGAGATGGTGGCTGTATGCGTGGCTTTTGTCGGTTCCGTTTACCTTGTTCATGATGTTTGTTCAGCCTGTCTTAATTGATCCTTTGTATCATGATTTTTATCCTTTGAAAAATAAGGAACTTGAGGAAAAAATTTTAGATATGGCCAGCCAGGCGGATATTCCGGCTGAACATGTTTTTGAAGTCAATAAATCGGAAAAAACGAACGCTTTAAATGCCTATGTGACAGGAATCGGTTCAAATTCACGGATTGTTTTGTGGGATACAACATTAAACCGTTTAAGTGAAGAACAAATCTTGTTTATCATGGCTCATGAAATGGCGCATTATGTGGAAAAACATCTTTATATAGGCATTGCCGGCTATTTATTGTTGTCATTGGCCGGATTGTATTTGACTGCGCGGCTTATGGATTATATTGTGAAAAGGTGGGGGCAACCGTTAAAAATTGCCGCAGTGAATCATCTTTCTTCCTTTCCGTTATTTTTGCTGATTTTATCTGTTCTGATGTTTGCTGTAAGTCCGGTGACGAATTTAGCTTCAAGATATCAAGAAACAAGAGCGGATCGTTATGCCATTGAAATGACAAAAGATCCTGATGCAGCCATTGAAACGTTTCAAGAATTAACCCGGGCTGGATTAAGCCAGGTTCATCCTCCTCTTCTTGTGAAAATTTTCCGCTACGGACATCCGACCATGTTGGAAAGAATCAGTATGATTGAAGAATATGAATTGGAGAGAAGACAAAACAGTAGTGACAAATAATGAAGACCCTTTTCGGGGTCTTTGTTTTTTTGTTTTGTTATACCATTGTCCTTCCCTTTTCCGTGTTTGTTTTAACCGGTTTTCCAGCCGCGGAGCTCATGGCATCACACTGCGGGATTATTTTTTGGCTGTCAGGGTAAATCTTATGTTTTTGGAGACTGAAATGACCGGTAAATTTTAGGAAGCAGGCGGTTACCGGCTGAATGGAGGTATATGCGGGTTGTAAAAGTTATCTGTTAAAGAGCCGGGCGACAATTAAGTTGATTTTGGCTGTGATTAAAGATGTGCGGAAATGCACT
>JANWJP010000132.1 GCA_025451895.1 Robertmurraya sp. | reverse complement strand
TCGTACTTTAACCTTAGCAGAAATGGATTCTTTTTTGCATTTATTAAGTGAAAAATTTATTGACCAAGAAAGCCTAAATCACAAGGTTTTTAGGTTGGTTCAGAAATCACGGTGAATAAATCAGGTTCATTTATTTTCTCAAGAAAATATCTAATATTGCAGCCACGGTAAAAATCATGCAAAAGAATGAAGTGTTCGTTTGCAGACAGACAGTTGCCGGCATGAAGAGAAACTCAAAAGAAAATCAGCTGATATTTTATGTGATAATTGCAGAAGTATGGGGAATTTACAGATTAAAACATGCAAGAGGGAAAATGAATGTAATTCGTTTGGTACGGAGCGTCCATGCCGGCAATGATCAAGAATTGTGTAATATTAAAAAGCATCTGCATGGTTTTTTCTGCAAAAAAAAGCGTCTCCGGCATAAGAGACTACTCTTTTGTATATATGTACTGCAATTCATCAATGTCTTTATTATAATCAACCTGTAAATCATGACCGTCAAAATACCACAAATCGTCCCGTTCAATATAGAAGATGATTCCTTCCGCTTCTTCCCGGACGGCAATATCATGCGGTTCGCTGTCACGGGTAAACCCGAGGGAATAGCATTCCTGAACGGGGCTTTTGCCGTAAAACTTCGGAAAAAATTTTACAAGATCTCCTTGTTCAAATTCAGCTTCTTCCTTAAACCATTTTGCAGCCGCATCGGTTATTTGCAGTTTCATGATTGCACCACCTCCATAATATTCAGGAAAACTTACCAGCCGGTTCTCCATTGAAATCATTATGCTGCCACTTAAAAGACGAACTCATCAACGCGATTTTGGCAATAGCTTTCCATTAAATAAACCTTTTTACTGCTGCGGAATTCCTCCTTTTTATTCTTACCGTACCCCCCTTTGAAAATGTTAGAAAAAACGGATGCGGAAGTTTTACCACATAAATTCGGCACATCGCTCCTGTTTTCAAATCCGCCTGGGTTAGTTTTGACAAAACCGGCCGGCTGTACGCCTTTGCGCCACTCACTCCCGGCCGCTTTTCCGGCCATACAGGACGGAACATTCAAGTGAGCCGGAAGCCTTATAAATTGACATCCACTTTAATTAAATGCTTTTCATTTTTATCGATGCCCAAATACCGTAAAGTTTCCGCGGAGGATTGATGATTAAAAATTCTTCCCAAAATAGATATGGCAATTCCTTTCCGGTAGGCATGATATCCGAATGTTTTTCTGATGGTGTGCGTGCCGATTTTTCCGGTTATCCCCGCTTCCTTTGCAGCCTGATTGATGATCCGGTATGCCTGCTGGCGGCTGATTGGACTGTTATTTTTCTTCGATTTGAATAAATAATCTTTCATTTCAAAGTGATGCCGGGACAAATATATTTTCAGTTCTTTTCTGATGCTTTGATTTATATAAAACGCTTTCGGTTCACTGCTGTCGCTTTCTTTTAAATATAAAAATTCTTTGATTTCTTTTCCGTCCCAAACATCTTCAACCGTTAAGGAAAGGAGATCACTGATTCTCAACCCCGTATTAATGCCAAAAACAAAAAACAGCAGGTCGCGCTGCGAGTTTTTTCGCAAGATTTCTTTTATCGCATTAATATCATCAATGCTTTTTAATGGCTCCACGTACTGCACAGAGCTTCCTCCATTCTCCATGTTACATAGTCATATTTTAACATATGCTATGTTACATCAGAAAGGGAATCACAAAGAGGAACCTCAGAAAATTTGCAATATGCGGAATGACCATAAAGTTCATGTTTTCATTCGGGTTTTCACCGGAAGTATCTTTTACGCAAGTGAACTGAATTTCATCTTCGAAAAAATGAACCTGAGGGGATTACGGACCCATGTTTTTCGAAATAACGTACTCCGGCGCTTATTCATTCATTCCATTCAGATTGTGCACAAAGAGGAAATATCGCAAAAAAGCTAACCATGTATCACCGGTTAGCTAAAGTCCATGTGGAATTTGGAGATTATGGCATTTGTTCACAACATACTGAAAAAGGCAGGCATCCGCCAGTTGTTTTCAGAAAATAATCCAAATAATAGAAAAGCAAGTGGAGAAAAACAAACCGTTTCTCTTTCACTTGCTTTTATTATGGGGACTTTTCAAACAATCCCCCAGTAACAATGCTATTTAATCAGGTGTTCCAATTGTAATTGTTTTTACAGTTGTAAAAAATTCCTTAGCCGCCTGCCCCTGTTCCCGCGGGCCAAAACTGGATTTCTTCATTCCTCCAAACGGGGCTTGGGGCTCGGCCCCGCCTGTTTCATTGTTGATATTAATAAGACCTGCCTCACACCGTTCCGAAAAATCAAAAGCAAGCCTGAGATTATTCGTAAATAGCGAAGCACTTAATCCATATTCTGTGTCATTTACCAGCTTCAGCGCCTCTTCATAATCCTTGACCTTTATCACAGCCAATACCGGACCGAAAATTTCCTCACGGGCAATAGCCATATCATGGGTGACATCAGTGAAAATCGTCGGCTCGATAAAATATCCCGATCCCATGTCCTGCGCAGGACCGCCACCATAAACCAATGTGGCCCCTTCCTTTTTCGCCAGATTAATTGCCGCAAGAATTTCTTCATAACGGTTTCGTGATGCAACAGGCCCCATCGTTACACCAAGTTCAATTTTTTCTGCTTCTGCAATTAAGCGCTCCAAAACCTCGTCATACACTGCTTCTTCAATGTAAACGCGGCTAGTGGCAGTACAGCGTTGGCCGGTTTGCTTCATGGCTCCCTCTATCGTCAAACGGGCTGCCAAATTCAAATAGGCATCAGCCAAAATGACCGCTGCATTTTTTCCTCCCAATTCAAGTTGAAGTCTCATTCCTTGTCGTGCACTTTTTAAAATATTTTCCCCAACCGCATTTGAACCTGTAAAAGTGATGGCTTTTATCCGGGGGGCTTCAGTGAGGATTCTGCCGAGAACAGAACCGGGACCTTGAACAACTGATAAAACGGCGCGGGTAAGACCGGCCTGTAAAAAGATGTCGCCAAGTATTTCCCCCGTTAAAGCAGCTTGTATCGACGGCTTCCAAACGACCGTATTTCCGTAAACCAGGGCAGGAGCAATTTTCCAAAGCGGAATGGCAACCGGGAAATTCCATGGAGTAATGGCTGCAACAACCCCCAGCGGCACCCGTTTTGTATAAAGCATGTTTGTTTCGGAGGCTGAAGGCAGCACTTCGCCTTCAGCACGCATTCCTTCCTGGGCAAAATAACGGAGAATGGAAGCACCCCTTTTTATTTCACCTTCCATTTCTGCGACCGTTTTCCCCATTTCCCTTGAGGCAGTTTCTGCAAGGAGTTTGCTGTTTTTCCCGACTAATTCAGCCGTCTTTTGCAAAATCTCCCCCCGGGCTACGGGAGAATAATTTTTCCATGTATGAAAAGCTGCTTCCGCTGAAATAATTGCTTCTATAACCTCTTCAGCTGTGTTAAATTCTATTTTTCCGACAAGTTCCAAAGGATTTGCCGGATTATAAACCTCATAAATTTCCCTTTTCCCGGCGGTTGCAGTCATTTTTTTAAACCTCCTCTGCTTGGATTTTGCTGGATTTTAATGCTTCATTCAGCGGTGTATACGGATATTGGTGAGCCTTTGATACAGCTTCATGAGTGAGAAAACCGTTCACGGTATTAATTCCTTTTGCAAGAGCCGGATTTTCCAATGCCGCTTGTTCGTATCCTTTGTTTGCAAGTTCCAGGGCATACGGGAGAGTAACATTTGTCAGGGCCATCGTTGCCGTTCTAGCAACAGCCCCCGGGATGTTTGCCACCGCATAATGAAGAATCCCGAACTTTTCATAAACAGGGGCACTGTGGGTTGTGATGCGGTCGATCGTTTCTATGGAACCTCCCTGGTCAACGGCTACATCAACAATGACAGAACCGGGTTGCATGTTCTTTACCATGCTTTCCGTAACAATCCGGGGTGCCCGTGCTCCGGGAATAAGCACAGCACCAATTAATAAATCAGCTGTTTTTACCTCCTCCTTAACATTAAATGCCGTGGATTTACGGGTTTTTAACTTCCCGGAAAACAAGTCATCCAATTGACGGAGGCGTTCAACATTTGTGTCTAACACCGTCACATCCGCTCCGGCGCCGACAGCCATCTTTGCGGCGTTGGTTCCGACCGTCCCGCCGCCGATAATGACCACTTTTGCCGGAGGCACTCCCGGCACACCTCCCAGGAGAATCCCCTTTCCGCCTTCATGCTTTTCCAAAAAATGGGCTCCGATTTGGACAGCCATCCGTCCCGCCACCTCACTCATCGGAGTCAGCAAAGGCAGGGCGCCATTATCCAATTGAATCGTTTCATAAGCAATGGCAACGACTTCTTTTTCCAAAAGAGCTTTTGTCAATTCCGGCTCAGGGGCTAAATGCAAGAAGGTGAACAGGATTTGCCCCTTTTTAAAAAAGTGGTACTCCTGCGGCAACGGCTCCTTCACTTTGATTATCATATCGGCCATCCACACTTCACTGGCGTCTGCCGCAATCCCGGCACCTGCCTTTACATAGTCTTCATTGCTGAAACCGCTGCCGGTGCCGGCGCCTTCTTCAACGATGACGGTATGACCGTGAGAAACAAGGTCATATACACCGGCAGGGGTTAATCCGACACGATTTTCATTGTCTTTAATTTCTTTAGGAATCCCAATAATCACAGGCTTTCACTCCCTTGTGCGAGAGTTGATTCAATATATTGAAAAGTTTTATCTAAAATGTTCAGCATTTCATTCAGTTCCGGTTCTGTTAAAATCAACGGCGGGGCAAAAACAATCGTATCCTGATCATAAGTGACCGTGCGTAAAATCAATCCCCTTTTCATGGTTTCCTGTACAACAACCGGGCTTAAAGGCTTGTCAAAGAGCCCGCCTGTTTCACGGTTTTTCACCAATTCGATTGCCCCGAGAAGGCCGAGTGTGCGGACACGCCCGATAAAACTGTATTTCTCCTGGAGTGCTTTAAAGCCGAGAAACATCTTTTCACCCATTACTTCAGCATTTTTTACAAGACCTTCTCTTTCAATAATCTCAATATTTTTCAGGCCGATTTGGCAGGCAACGGGATGTCCGCTGTATGTGTATCCGTGCATCAATGTCCCTTCAGACAACTCAATGAAATCATTATGAATCCGATCTGACAAAATCACTCCTCCCAGCTGGCTGTATCCGCTCGTAACCCCTTTGGCAAAAGTCATCAGATCAGGAATGACACCGAAATGTTCCATTCCGAAGTTTTTTCCGGTCCGGCCAAAACCGGTAATCACTTCGTCAGCAATAAACAAAATGCCATACCGGTCACAAATGGCGCGGATTTTCTTAAAATAGTCCTTATCCGGAATATTGACTCCACCTGCCCCCTGAACAGGTTCCGAAATAAACGCTGCGACATTTTCAGGCCCTAACGCTTCAATGGTTTCTTGGAGATGCTCCGGGGAATTACTCACAACATAATGAAAATCAGGCGCATGGGAATTGGTAAAATCGCGAAATGCTTTCAAACCGGTTGCATTCGTCGCTCCCAACGCCAAACCGTGATAGGAGTAAGTTCGGGAAATAATTTTTTGACGCCGCGGCTGTCCTTTCAGCATCCAATAATGACGGACAAGTTTTATCACCGTATCATTGGATTCCGAGCCCCCTGAGGTAAAAAACACCGCATTTAAATCCCCAGGAGCCATAGAAGCAATTTTGGCAGCAAGACGAATGGCCGGCTCGTTGCTGAACGTTCCAAAACATGAACTAAAAGCAAGCTTTGCCATCTGCTCTTTGGCAACCTCCGCCATTTCCTCCCGTCCATGACCGATATTCACATTCCAAAGAGATGCCATCCCGTCAATATACACTTTGCCGTCCACGTCTTTTAAATAGATTCCTTTTCCCTCCGTAAAAATGGCCGCAGGACCCTTTTGCTGCTGTTCTTTAATGGATGAAGTCGGATGTAGAAAATGTTTTTGATCAAGAGCTTTTAATTCTTCTTTTAATAAAATAGTCATGCTTTTGCCTCCTTTTTAAATGGCGGTTTAACTTCTGCGCTGCTTTGCCCGCCCTTTTCAGGCGGTCCCGTCCTTTTCACAGATGTGTCCGTTATTGTTCGGAGGGAAAAAAGTCCGCCCGAACGCATAGAACAAAAGAGCAAAACCTTTTACATATTAGAGAAGCAAGGATCATGCCAATATCCGGAAAAACAAAAAAACTGTCTTTTGTAAAAAGACAGTCATTGAATTGCTGCAAACAGCGATAAAGAATACACTTCCTGCTGCGAAAGAGCCGGTGGAGATTTTCATCACTTTTTATAAAGCCCGCATATTTTGTGCAAATAAACAATGAATGCTGAACTTTATCAAGAATGATGCAAAAATTCATCACAACTGTTCTTTATATTGCAAAGAACGTTTTAACTGATACTTTTGTATCTTGCGCACCAGTGTGGATTGATCACAGCCGAGAGCCTGGGCAGCTTTTCTGATGCTGGGATGCTCTGATAATGTTTTCTTGATTATTCTTTTTTCAAAAGCCGCGACTCTCTCCTTCAACGTACCATGTTTCTCAAATTCATCTGTTCCCTCTTTTCCGCAATGACATGAAACAGAAAACGGCCGCCGGTTCTTTTCCCTGGGAATCATTTTGTGGCTGTCAAGTTCCTGAAGAACAGCCTTCACGGTAATTTCCGGCTGGACGGCCAATAAACAGACCCGTTCAATAATATTTTTTAACTGCCGGACATTCCCCGGCCAATCATAGCTTTGTAATATCTTTAACGATTCCTCTTCTATATTCCGGTAAATTCCGTACTTTTCTTTAATCATCTTCAAAAAATAGTTAATAAGGGGA
Organism: Robertmurraya sp.; assembly: GCA_025451895.1. Lineage (GTDB taxonomy): Bacteria > Bacillota > Bacilli > Bacillales > Cytobacillaceae > CALKIU01. Next base: position 5,661 of record JANWJP010000132.1, on the reverse strand, counting down.
ACAATATCTTCCCGTCTCTCTCTTAACGGAGGTATCCGGATGGGGATAATATTCAAGCGGTAGTATAAATCTTCGCGGAATTTTCCCTGTTGAACCATATCTATTAATCTCCGGTTTGTCGCCGCGATAATCCGGACATCGATGGGAATAACTTTACTGCTGCCTATGCGCTGAACCTCTGACTCCTGGAGAACACGCAGTAATTTTGCCTGAAGATGAAGGGGCATTTCCCCAATTTCATCGAGAAAAACCGTCCCTCCCGAAGCAATTTCAAATAATCCGGGTTTTCCTCCCTTCATGGCTCCGGTAAAAGCCCCTGCCTCATAACCAAATAATTCTGATTCAAGCAGTGATTCGGGAATGGCACTGCAATTAATGGTTAACAGACGCTTGTCGCTCCGGCGGCTGTTCTGATGTATCAACTTTGTAATCTCTTCTTTTCCAACGCCGGATTCTCCTTCTATTAGAACAGTGGAGTCCACTCCGGCAATCCGCATGGCCCTCTTAATTACCTGCACCATTCCCGGAGAAACAGCAATTAAATTGCTCCCTTCTCCTTCTTTTTCAGACTGCAGCGCCTGCAGTTTTTTCTTAAACTGTTCATTTTGATTTTCCAGTTGCTTAATCTCGTGCTCCAGTCTTTTAAGCGTTGTCACATCTCTTGTTACAGCCACAACATACTCCAGTTCTCCCTTTTCATTTAAAATAGGTTTTCCAGTTACAAGCACTGTCCGTCCGTTCATAAATGTCTGTAAAATGGTCACCGTCTCTTTCGATTCCAGAACCTTCATGGTAATGGAATCATTTGTTAATCCCTTTTCCACAATCTCTGAAGCATAGTAATTTACAAAATTCATCCCGACCAATTCAATGTCAATATCATTTTGAAATATGATTTTCCCGTAGCGGTCACAGATGGTGATTCCGTCAGAGATGGAATTTAATATTTGTCTTAAAAATGAACCGGCTGATTCAAACTCAGTGATCCCTTGGGCAATAGTTTCCTGCTTTTCTGACACAGTTTCGTTCACTCCTGTAATAGGATTTTTCTTTTATTTAATGAATCTATCAAAAACGAGATTTTCCTTTTTACTTCCAATTCTCTTGATTGCTAATCTCTTTTTTGCAAAGAAAAATCCTATTGATGCTGCCAAGACCATTGTACTTAAAAGAAACTGCATTCTCAGAGACCCGATAAATGCTTGAGAAATGTAAATAACTGCAAGAAGGGCTATCGTTGCATAGGATAAGTATGGAAAGAACCACATTCGAATGGGCAAATTCCCTCCCGAATTCTTTTGATACTGACGGCGAAAGCGGATTTGCGCTATGGCAATAAAAATATAAACAGCTATCATCAAACCGCCCACACTATTTGCCAAAAAGAAGAAAATAACCTTCGGTGATACAAAATAAAACAATGCACAAATATAAGCAACTGCCGTACTGGAAATAATAGCGAACACCGGAGTACCCCGCCGGCTTTTAATACTGTTCAAAAATCTTGGCGCTTCATTGTTTCTTGCCATATCATAAAGCATTCGCGAACTGGTGAAAATAGCAGAATTAAGCACTGAGATCAGTGAAATAAAAATGACAATCTCCATTAATTGTCCGGCAAGTGGAAGCCCTGCCATTTCTAAAATATTTGCATACGGAGCGGACAATACTTTGGAGTTATTCCAAGGTACAACCAAAATCATAATCGCTACTGAGCCGATAAAAAACAACCCGAGACGGAACACCACATTTCTAATTGCTTTGACGATGTTTCTTGCCGGATTTTCCGACTCCCCCGCAGCGATCGCTGCCACCTCGGCACCACAGATGGAAAAAATAACAAATACAACACTTGTAAAAATGGGCAGGATGCCCTTTGGCATGAAACCTCCATGTTCAGTAAGGATTTCCAATCCATTGCTGTTAATATTCGGCCAAACGCCAAGAACCATAGCCAGTCCAACAATTAAAAATACGATGATCGCCGTTACCTTGACAAAGGACAACCAATATTCAAATTCACCAAATGATTTTACAGAAAAAATATTTATGGCTGTCATAATTAATGTAATACCGACCGTTCCTGTCCACACCGGGATCATTGGAAACCAGGCATTGAGCATTCCGCCGATGATTACAGCTTCCAAACCAATAATGAATACCCAGCTTGCCCAATACAGCCATCCGACTGTAAAACCCGCCCAATCTCCAATATATTTGCCCGCATAGGAAGCGAATGTGCCAAAGCTTGTTTGTTCTCCCTTCATGGAAAATGCCGACATTTCGCCGACCATTTGCATGACCAGAACAATTAGCAAACAGGCAATGATATAGGAAAGAATTGCAGCGGGTCCCGTACTCAAAATAATTTCTCCTGTACCGATAAAAAGGCCTGTTCCAATAACGCCGCCAATTGAAATCATCGTAATATGTCTTGTTTTCAGAGTGTTTTTTAAACCGGTGATAGCAAACACCTCCACAATAAAAAATAGATCTTCTTTGTATGTGTAACATTGCAAAAATAGTGCCAACAGGAAGGAGACACTGATTTTCGTGCTGCTTTATATGCTAAATTTTACCTTTCTGTTAAAATGTTGTAAAATACTTCCAGCCTATTATTTCTGAATTTTTGCATAATTTATGTATGAATGCATCATTACCGGCAAAATCGCAACATAAAAAAATGGCCGGTTTTTATATTTACTGAAATGAATTCTCTTCATTCGGCCCTTTGAAATGAAACTTATTACCTGTCTGTCCGGAAGCAAGTCACGAAAATCTTCTATTTATGCATTCCCGCACTTTCGGTATGAAAATTGCATTAAAAACTTTTTTACAGAGGCTTTATTTATATCAACCTGTTAAGCTCCAAAATACGAAAAAAATTTTGAAAAAGGGGAAAAAAATAATGAAAAACATAAGATTGGCAATTGATGTAGGAGGAACTTTTACGGACGTGTTTGTTTTTAATGAAGAAACGAAAGAAGTATTTGTTACAAAAACCTCTTCCACTCCTTCCCGGCCTGAACTGGGAATTTTGCAGGCCCTGGAAAAATCCAATTTAAAAGGAACAGATATTAAAATCTTTTCTCACGGCACAACTGTAGGTACCAACGCTTTAATCGAGCGTAAATTGCCAAAAACAGCGTTAATTACCACAAAAGGTTTCAGAGATGTGATTGAAATTGGCCGGGGAACAAAGGAAGATATCTGGGATATGTACAAAGACAAAGCACCTCCCTATATTCCCCGGCGGGATCGCTTTGAAGTTGATGAACGCATTGATTTTTCAGGAAATATCATCAAAGCGCTCAATAAAGAAGAAGTAAGGGAATTGGCCAAAAAACTGAAACGGCGTGGCACCGAATCTGTAGCGGTTTGCCTAATCAATTCATATATCAACGGAGTGCATGAACAACAAATCAAACAAATTCTGAAAGAGGAGATCCCGGAAATATACGTCAGTATTTCCAGCGAAATTCTTCCGGAAATTTTTGAGCATGAACGGACCAGCACAACCATCATTAATGCGGTATTAAGTCCCATCATCAGCAAATATATTGAACAACTCAGCCGGGAAATGAAAATCAGAGGATTCGAGGATGAAATCCTGCTTCTCCATTCAGGCGGAGGGGTGATGACTTCAAGCACTGCGCCCAAATTTGCCGCCCGGCTGTCCAGCTCGGGGATAGCGGCCGGTGCCATTGCCAGCAAGCATATCGCTAAACTTTGCGGTTATGAGAATGCGATCGGATTCGATATGGGAGGCACGAGTACTGATTTATCTCTCATGTACGAAGGGGATATTCGCATTACAAAAAATTGGGCCATTGAATACGGCCATCCAATCGGTTTTCCCAGCATTGAAATTTTAACGATCGGAGCCGGAGGGGGAAGCATAGCCTGGATAGATGAAGGAGGCTCTCTTCGCAACGGTCCGCAAAGCGCCGGAGCCATGCCCGGACCTGCTTGCTATGAAAGCGGAGGCACAGAACCGACAAATTCCGATGCCAATTTAGTTTTGGGAAGACTGGGGAGCAAATTGCTTAATGGCGCGATGGAACTGAATAAAGAGAAATCCATTGCAGCCATCAGAAAAATAGCGGAACCGTTTCATTACAGCGTAGAAGAAGCGGCTAACGCAATTATTGAAGTGGCCAACGCCAATATGTGCGATGCAATACGGTTGATTTCCGTCCGCCGCGGCTATGATCCGAGAGATTTTGCCTTAGTTGCATTTGGAGGAGCGGGCCCTTTGCATGCAGCATATTTGGCAAAAGAGTTAAATATACCGACTGTCATCATTCCTCCTCACCCGGGAGTCGCTGCAGCAATGGGATGTCTGCTTGTTGATGTCCGCCATGATATTTCAAAAACTTATCTCAAAAATATGGCTGAAGTCTCGATCCCTGAACTGGAACATGAGTTTATTGAACTCGAAATGGAAGCGGACAAGCTGCTGAGAGAAGAAGGCATAGAGAACGGGTATTCCACATTAATGCGCTATGTTGATATGAGATACATGGGACAGTGGCGCTCCCTGGCGATCCCTGTCAGTCAAAATCTGCATTCTTTAGACGAAATCTTAGAAGTTTTTTATAAGGAATATGAACGGGAATTTGCTTTCCATGACAAAGAACAGGCAGTGGAGATTTACGGACTTCGCGTCACAGCCATCGGAACAGTGCCAAAACCGGAAATTCCGAAACAGGAAAAAACCGGTTCCCTCGAAGGATCTGTTAAAGAAGAACGGCCTGTCTATTTTGACGGAAAATTTATCCCCACAAAAGTCTATGACCGCGAAAAAATTCCCGTCAAAACAACCATTTCAGGACCGGCAATCGTTGAGCAACTTGACACAACCGCGGTAATTCCCCCCGGATTTACAGCAGAAGTAGATGAATATAAAAACATGATTATTAAGATTTATGAACAACAATCCAATACCAAGAAGGAGGCAGCGTTTTATGAGCATCGATAAAATAACCGATACAGGCTGTGAGACTGCAAATCTTGACCCTGTAACCTTTGAAGTCTTGAAAAACGGTTTTGTTAATTTAGTAGACCAAATGGCCGAACAAATTTTACGAACCTGCTATTCCTTTGTCATTTACAACCGCGATTTCAGCTGTGCTCTGTGTGATGCAGAAGGAAATACAGTCATGCAGGGAAAACAGGATATTTCCGTTCATGTTGGCACGCTTCATCTGACTGCAAAAGCTGTACTTGAAGATTTCAAAGATGATATTCATCCCGGCGATGTCTTTTTAGTTAATGACCCATACCGGGGAGGGACACATTTTAACGATACCCGGGTTGTCCTGCCGGTTTTTTATGAAAATAAACTGATTGCTCTTATGCAGGTAAACGGCCATTGGGCCGACGCGGGGGGCTCTAATCCAGGGTCTTTTGACATCACCGCAAAAGAACATTACGGGGAAGGGCTGCGCATTCCGCCAACAAGGATTTACAGCAAAGGCGTGTATTTAAAAGATGTTGTCAACCTGATTGTAATGAACATGAGACTCCCGAAAGAACGGATCGGCGATCTCCGTGCCCAGGTTGAAGCGGCCAGGGTTGGCGAACGGCAGCTTTACAGCATGATAGAAAAATACGGCATCAACACCGTATTGCGGGCATTCACAGAAGTGCAGAATTATG
>JANWJP010000131.1 GCA_025451895.1 Robertmurraya sp. | reverse complement strand
TGAAGCATTTATAGTTCTGGGCAGAACAGGAGAGCCGTTTGCGCCGTATCCTGTCGAACCGCGTTCAGAGGATTACGATCCGCTGCCGTATTATATTGAACCTTCCGAAAGCCCTCTTGATAAAGAAATTGCTGATGAATATCCGTTGGTAATTACAAACGGGCGGCTTCCTTACTACCACCATGGAACATTGAGAAATATTCCGTGGCTCAGGGAAATTTATCCGGTGCCTGAATTATGGATTCATCCTGAAGATGCAGAGAAATACGGCATCTCTGATGAGGATTGGGTATGGGTTGAATCCAAACGCGGAAAAATCACAGCCAAGGCTCTTGTCACGAAGGGAATTGCCAAGGGAGTCGTTTATATGGAACGGTTCTGGAATCCGGAAAATCTCGACGAAGAAACACATGGTTGGCAGGAAATGAATGTGAACGTATTAACGAAAATTGATCCGCCGTACAACGATGTCGTCGGAACTGTCACTTTGCGCGGATTCCAGGTGAAGGTATCGAAGGCTGACGGACCTCCAAAAGGAGTTTGGTATAAACCGGAGCAGTTTAAACCGTGGCTGCCTGAACCGTCTGATCCGACTAAACGGGTGGAGGTGTAAACGATGACACGGAAAACTCTTGTAATAGATTTAGACCGTTGTTTTGGCTGCAGATCTTGTGAAGTAGCCTGTAAGTTGGAAAATAACGTAGTTCTTGGAGCAAGATGGAATAAGGTCATCGATGTTGGGCCGGTTGGAGATTATCCGGATATTGAAATGTATTTTCTGCCGGCCATGTGCCAGCAGTGTGAGGATCCCGAATGTGTCAAAGTCTGTCCGACCGGAGCCTCCTACAGGCGGGAAGAAGATGGAATCATTCTTGTTGACAGGGAAAAATGCATCGGCTGCCGCTACTGTATGATGGCTTGCCCTTATGGAGTCCGCACCTTTAATGAAGAGGAAAAAGTTGTTGAAAAATGTACGCTTTGCGCCCATTTACAGGCGATTGGGGAAGACCCTGCCTGCGTAAAAATCTGTCCTGCCGGTGCACGTATTTTTGGTGACCTGGACGATCCGGAGAGTCCTGCTTCTATTGCCATTAAGGAAGCGGGCGCAGAAAATGTTCATTCGCTGCCGGATGTGGGGAACAAGCCTACTGCCCGCTACATCCTGCATAAGAAAACGGCCAAATGGAGGGAGAACTGAGATGAGTATTCAATGGGCACTAGTTTTCTTCCTGTTGCTGGTCGGCTGGGGGTGCGGTGTTTACGCAGCCTCCGTTGTCACTGTTGATTGGATGGGGAGAGCCAGGCAAATCCGGCTTGTCAGTATGATTGCATCCCTGATCCTTTTGGCTGTCGGGGGATTCGTGAGTGTCTTGCACCTGGGCCGCCCGTCACGAATATTCCTTGCTTTGAGTAAGCCGAAATCCGGCATATTTTTGGAAGCATTGCTAATCAGTTTGTTGGGATTTGTGATTATCATTTACATCATTGCATTAAAAAGAAATGCATCAGACCAAACGCTGAAAATAATCGGTACGATTGGCTTAATTCCGGCGGTTATTCTGGCGTTTGCGATTGGTAATACGTATACACTTGCTTCCCGTCCTGCCTGGGATACCATACTCCTGCCGTTAAACTATTTCGTTTCTGCAGCTGTGATGGGAACAGTAACGGTAAGTGTTATCGCTGCCCGCAGCAAGAATGCGGATAAATCGGACGTCATTCTGTTAAACCGTGCGGTGTTTATTTCGCTGCTGCTTCAGGCCGTTATGATTTTCGCTTACTTGATTTATCTCGGTGCGGCCCCGTTTCCGGATGAAAGCCGTTCTGTTGGAAGGATATTAGCCGGGGACCTTGCACCGCTGTTTTGGGCCGGAATTGTTGTACTTGGTTTAATTGTCCCTGTCATTTTGACGGCGGAAACCAAAAAGAAAGAATCAGAGTTTCGTGTATTGTTAATGAAGGTTCAAATCAGTCTGGTCTGTATTTTAGCAGGAGGCATCGCTTTCCGGGTGATGATGTTTGCTATTGGAACCGGAATTAAAAACTATTTTAATGTGCTGTCCTGAGAAATGACCTTCAATGTAGCGGGGGAAGAAACCGGGTGTTTTTTCTTCCCCTTGTTTAAATAGATAACAGGGGAGGCGAAACAGTGTGGTAATCTCACCGGAGTACTATGAACTGATGGAAAATAGAGAGAGTATGTATCAGTTGCTTTCCCGCTTTTTTATAGCGGAAATTGATGAATCTTTGTTTCAGCATCTGAAAAAAACTGTATTCCCGACTGAAACGGGTATTAAAGAAATAAATGAAGGTTACCGGTATCTGGAGAGATATTTAAAAAACCCGGGGACTGACCCAATTACGGAGCTGGCTGTTGACTTTGCAAGAGTCTTTCTCGGAGCGGGGGTATATGAAGGGACGGTTGCCAATCCTTATGAATCGGTATACACAAGTCCGGCAAGATTGATTATGCAAGATGCCAGAGATGAAGTGCTTGCTGCTTACCGGGCTAAAGGTTTGGACAAGCGGGAATCGTTGAATGTCCCTGAGGATCATATATCCCTGGAATTTGAATTCATGGCTTTCATGTGCCGGGAAGCATTGGAAGCATTTGATACAGAAGATTGGCAAAAAATTTCCGGCAGTCTGGCAGAACAGAAAGACTTCTTGGATCGGCATCTATTGAATTGGATTCCTGAATTTTGCGAGGATATTGAAAAATGCTCTTCAACGGATTTTTATCTTGGTATTGCCAAAATAACGAACGGTTTTTTACAAATGGAAAAGAGTATTCTTGAAGAATTAGTTTCAGAAGCGGTATTTGACAGAGCATATCCAAGCTTTGAAGGCAGTTAACTTTTAGCAGAAAGAAGGCGGAGACAGTGGAAAATATTCAGGCTCCAAATTCTGTGCATGAAGAAGAAAAAAATAAGGAGGAAGCTCCTACATTTTCCCGGCGCAGTTTTTTAAAAAATACAGGAATCGCGTTTGTCCTGCTTTTTGCTCTCGGGGGAGCCGGTGCTGTTGTAAAAGGGAAGACTCTTTTACGGCCGCCGGGAGGACAGGATGAGGAAGCCCTTTTGGCAAAATGTCTTAAGTGTGACAGGTGCCGCAGTGTTTGTCCAACTTCAGTTATTTCCCCGGCAACTCTTACAGCCGGCATTGTTGCGGCAAGGACTCCTGCCATGGATTTTCGCAGGGGATATTGCGATTTTTGTAATAAATGTGTGGAAGTTTGCCCGACCGGGGCGCTGGCATCTTTCCATCCTGATACGGTAAGGATTGGAAAAGCTGCCGTACAAAGGGATATTTGCATGGCCTGGGTAAAGGGAGGCTGTACTATTTGTGCCGAAAAATGCCCGTATGATGCGATCAGTTTGGATGAGCATAGGAGGCCGGTCGTTAATGAAGAAAAATGCAATGGCTGCGGTGTATGTGAATATGAATGTCCGGTATTGATTCTCCGTTCGTATATTGGAGGCCGCGACCGGGGCATTACTGTAAAACCTGTTGATTCCGCACCGCCGCAGGTGTCCCTTGTAAAGATGATTAACTCCTTAGCCGGTCAGGGGGGGATTTCCGATGCATGAGAAAAAAAGAAAGATTAGAAGACTGCGAATTATATCAATGTCTGCAGTTCTCGGGATAGCCACGATCGGTATGATAGCAGGATTGGGAACAGGAACTCTTTCTGCCGGCGGTCTTAAGAAAATTTATGCGATTTGCCCTTTGGGATATCTGGGGACGGCCATTGCCGGACGTGATTTGATGCCCGGTCTGCTCATTTGTTTTTTAATTATTGCAGGATTAACTATATTGTTTGGCCGGATTTTCTGCGGATGGGTCTGTCCGATTCCTTTAGAGCGAAAATTATTAAAGAATAAACTGGATGAACCTAACCGGTTGTTTCACAGGGCAAAAGGAAAGGACTCCCGGGAGCGTCAGCACGGTTCTTTTGAAACTGCGGATATGAAAAAGCAAGCGGCATCCGTTGATCCGGATGAAGAAGCGGTTTTATCAGCCGTTGCTGCAGATACAAAAAAACAATCCTCCTGGGGGATGCCAGTTCTTATTGGAGCATTGGCTTCATCGGCAATATTTAAGTTTCCGGTATTTTGTTTAATCTGTCCGATTGGGTTAACTTTTGCAACACTTTATGCTTTGATTCGTTTATTCGGTTTTAAAGATCCGACGATCGATCTTCTTATTTTCCCGGCAATCATCATTTTGGAACTGGTTGTTTTGCGGAAATGGTGCAGTAAAATCTGTCCGTTGGGTGCCTTGCTCAGTCTTTTCAGCAGATTGAACCGGCGTTTTGTTCCGACGGTTGACCGTTCCCGTTGTTTGGAGACTACACACGGAACAACCTGTGATGTGTGCCGGAAAGCATGTACTTTTGATATTGATGTTAAGGATGGAAAAGGCAGCGGCCATATCAGTGAATGCAGTAAGTGTATGGAGTGTTCATCAAGCTGTCCGGTACAGGCCATTCATTTCCCGTGGAAAAAGAATAAAAAAGAGAATAGAACTGATCATGTTTCATAGAAAAGTGTATTGCGGTGATATCAATAAAACCGGTCCGTTCTTCACCAGGAGGAACGGACCATCATTTATATATGATATGGGTTAGGGGTGGCATTGATATAAACTGATTATTATTACTTTTGAAAGGTTTAGGATTCCCAGGTATTTATTCGAAAAGCTTTGGATAAAATGCTTTGGCTAAGTTTTCTACTGTGTAGGCCATCCGATTTCCCGGTAAAACACTTTCTAAAGTGATTGAAGCAAATCTTTCATTTTGAACGCAATCCAACTGAGAAAGGGCAGGGTCATTTTTGATTTCGTTAATTTTTTGCTCCAAAGAAGGTGAGTCATAGTCATGAATTAAAATGATATCCGGCTGCCTTGCAAGTATTTCTTCATAACTTACTGTTGTCCATTGTTTATCGGTTATGTCTTCAAAAATATTTTTTCCTCCGGCAAGTTCAATAAGCAGTGTTTCGAAATTATTTCCTCCTGCAGTAAAAACACCTTCTCCGCCGCTGTCATAAATAAGTACTCTAACCGGTACTTGTCCGGCAACTTTTTTCTGCACAGCGTTAATTCTCGCTTTTTGGTCTGCGATAAAATTTTCAGCAGTTGTCTCTATGTTAAAAATTTTTCCTATATCTTCGATTTCTTTGTATATTTCTTCTAATGTTGTTGCGCGATTTATATATGCAGTAATGCCGAAGTCTTCCAGTTCCTTAATGTCCAGCCCATCCCCGCCGAATTGCCAATCAATTCCATAAATAAAATCAGCACCACTGGAAATGACGGATTCTCTTGTTGCCGGTCCGTAATTCAGTTCAGGAATTTTTTTAAATGCCTCTGAGTATTCCGGCAATGGTCCTCTGCTGTGATTATTGAGACTATTACCAATTACATAATCGGTCAGGCCTAATGCTACAAACAGCTCTGTACAATTAGGGCCCAGTGTTAATACTTTTTGGGGATGTTCTTTTAAGGTAATCTTCCTTCCGTAATTATCCACCGTGATCGTTTTATCGTTTGTTTGATTTCCCTTTTCTGACGCGGGGGGATTATCAGAAGAGTTACATCCGGTCAATAATGATGCTATTATGAGTAAACATAATAAGAGTATTCTATGTACTTTTTTCATTGAGATAATCTCCTTTTTCTAAAATGACAAGATACTATTTCCTGTTTTTGGAAATCACAAAAACATTTTGATAAAAATTTGTTTATTAACATTCTATTTCATACATGCAATCCGGCCGGTAAATAAGTAACTGATATTTTTCTTGTGATTGGATGTACAGTAATATCAGCCTGGATGCCATAAACCTCATAAATTAATTGAGAGGTAAGTACTTCTTCCGGCGAACCTGATTTGTAGATTTTCCCATTTTTTATGACAAATATTTTGTCACAGTATAATGCGGCAATATTCAGATCATGAATGGCTGCCAATACAGTGAGTTTCAGACTTTTTATTAAATCAAAGATTTGTAGTTGATGATGAATATCCAAGTGGTTTGTCGGTTCATCCAAGATAAGGATTTCCGGTTGCTGAGCCAACACTCTTGCAATAAGTACCCGCTGTTTTTCGCCTCCTGAAAGATTGGAATAGTTTTTATTTGCTATTGCTTCCATCCCGATTTGTCTCAAAGAATTTTTAATTATTTCTCTATCTTCTATCGTGTCGCTGCTAAAAAGCTTTTTATAGGGGCTTCTCCCCATGGCAACTATTTCTTCAACTTTAAAATCAAAAGGAACTGTATTTTCCTGACCTACAACACCAATTTTTTTCGCAACTTTTTTTGATGTTAACTTATATAAATCTTTTCCGTCTAAAAAGATTGTTCCTGATTTCGGTTTGAGAGTCCGGTATAAGTTTTTTAGCAATGTAGATTTTCCACTTCCATTCGGTCCAATAATGCCGATAAATTCTCCGTGGGTGACCCGGAACGAGATGTTTTCAAAAATGATTTGTTCATTGTATGAATAGGAAATATCTTTTACTTCGAGTCCCAATTCTTCTCCCCCTTATCTTTTTAGCTTTTTCTTTAGGAGCCAGATGAAGAATGGTCCGCCGATCAATGCTGTCAGAATACCAATCGGCAGTTCTTCAGGTGCAATGGCAGTACGTGCAACCACATCCGTCCAGACTACTAAGATTCCCCCTAATATTGCACTAACCGGCAAAACATTTTTATGATTGGAGCCGACAATTAATCTTGTTAAGTGCGGAACCATTAAACCGACAAATCCTATGGAACCGCTTACGGAAATGGTTACTCCTGCCAGTAGTGAGGCACTAAGAACAAGAATTTTTTGCAGACGCCCCACATTAAAGCCTAAAGTTCCGGCTGCTTCTTCGCCGAGAAGCAAAGCGTTTAGTGCGCGATGATGAATGAGCAAAATAACCATACAGATGATCATCACAATGAGTGGAAGTTTTAAATAGCCCCATTTGGCTCCCGCCAGGCTGCCGGCCATCCAAAAAGCAGCACTGTGAAGTCCGAGAGCATTTGGAGCGCTAAGGGTAATAATGCTTGTTATTGCATCCATAATCATGGCAATCACAACGCCTGACAGCAGCAATTGAGTTATATTTACTCTTCCGTTCACTTTCGAAAGCGAATATACAAGGATAATGGTAGCGGCTGCACCAATAAAAGCACTTATTGAAAGAGCATATGTCCCCAAGAATGAGAAGACTCCGAATATCATTCCCAATGTGGCGGTGGCAGAAGCACCTGACGATACTCCAAGAATGAAGGGGTCCGCAAGATGATTGCGCACTAATGCTTGCATTGCAACCCCTGTAATTGCCAGAGAAGCGCCGACGATCATTCCCAAAAGTACTCTTGGGAATCGCAGACCCCAAACGATGTTCTCCTCCAATTGCGTCCAATCGGGTATAATGACGCTGCTTATTACAGGAATTTTACTAATCATTATTTTAAATACTATTGATGGATGAACATAAATTGGTCCAATCCCGACTGCAAAAATAATTGATAAAGCGCTTACAATTAGCAATAGCATGACAATAAGTCTTGTGTTTGAATCATTTGGAGAATCGTTTTTAAATTTTTTTGCTATTTGTCCCGATATCCCGATTTTCAATCTCCGTCCTTTCACATGTAAAAAACATCAATGGAAAAGTGTTAGTGAAAACAAAAAATAACAAAATATACCGAATCGTGACACAATTCTTTTTAATTGTAACACGAATCTATAATAATGAAATGGGAAAATTGGATTAATTATGAAGTTTCCTTGATCCGTTTCGCTTACTTTTGAAAAATCTCCGGCTGACATCAAGTATTCTTTTAGGGATAAAGAAAACCCACATGGTTGCTAAAACTGTGCCTCCGTGTGGGTTTCCGTATAAAGTTCGTTCATTAATGTGAGCCGCAGTATAAGATTTGAAGCTGTAATAATGAAAAAAACTCTCATATATATAATTTACCAAATATATTTTCATACAGTTAATGCTCTGCTTTTTCTTCCCGTTGAATTAAATTTAGATAGCGATAGACGCTGGCCTCAGATATTTTTAAAGCATTTGATACTTCCTGCACTGCACCTTTTAATTGAAACACATTTTTTTCGTTCAGTTCTTTAATAATGCTGATTTTCTTTTCCTTGGTTAATTGCACGTCTGATTGCAGCATGTCAAGATCAATAACACTGTAAATAATATCTTGAATGCTGCTCGGGAAGTGTTCAACATATTCCGTTTCTTGATTTTCAGAAATCATTTTTGAAACCGGAATTTTAATATTTGCAAGTTGGAGAATTTCCTGAGCAATTAATTTGTGTTTTGTTGTATCAAAATTGATACAGAATAATCCCAGCAGATTTCCTTGTACATCTTTAATAAAGAAGGTAGAAGAAGAAAATTCTTTTCCGTCAGCGGTTTTCCCGACATAGTTAAGCAAATAGTCCCTGTTTAAGTACTCTTTGTTTTTTATTATTTTCTTACCTAAATCTGTTAATCCGGAATTTAATGTGCGGCCGCTTACCTCTCCGTTTGCTATTGCAGCGATATAAGTTTCTGTCTCTGATTTAACAACGTGTAGAACAATTTCATATTGCGGTCCCAGGGCTTTTCCAAGAAATGCCACAAGGGATTTGTAATAACCCAATAATTCGTTATTCATTTCGTTTCCCTCCAAGGATAGAACTTCGGAATTTATTATAGTAAAAAAGTAATTAACAAAGCTTTAATAAAGGAAAAAACAGAATAAAAAAGTAAGAAATTGAAAAAATATCTATAAAATAATTGAAAGCGCTTAAAATTTATGATAATTTATTATCGAGATGATAATTTATTATCATAATAATATATTATTATCTTTATAATAATTAATTAGTTATTATATTTCAATAACTTCTTGAAGGAAGGTGCGGCTATCCTGAACTAAAAATAACTGTATAAAAGTTTGAAAATAATCAATACTATGTTTGCCGGCAGTATTAGAGAAAAATGCTTTGTGCAGACGGTCTCCAAAAGATTATTGTCCCATGTTATTTAGGCTATGTCGATTGTGTGCCAGAGTGGCATTAATCGGCTTTAGCATAATAGAAAGAATAAACTGCTTACAGGAGGAATTCATATATGGCGAAATATATTGCAGAACCATTCAGAATTAAAGCAGTGGAAACAATCAAAATGACAACTAGGGATGAACGGGAAAAACTCATTAAGGAAGCAAAATATAATTTGTTTAATTTGAAAGGCGAAGATGTATATATTGACCTTCTTACAGACAGCGGCACAGGTGCAATGAGTGTGGAGCAATGGGCCGGTGTGATGAAGGGTGATGAAGCGTATGCAGGTGCGTCAAGCTATTACAAACTTCGCGATGCCGGGATTGATGTATTTGGTTATGACTATATTCAGCCGGTGCATCAGGGTCGGGCTGCAGAGAAAGTACTATTTCCACTGTTATTAAATGAAGGAAAATATGCTATTTCCAATATGTTTTTTGATACAACCCGAGCTCATGTTGAACTGGCAGGGGCAAGAGCTATTGACTGCGTGGTAGAGGAAGCAAAGAATCCGACTATCCGCAGTCCGTTCAAAGGGAATATGGATGTTGAAAAACTTGAAAAACTAATTAATGAGTACGGCCCGGAGAAAATTGGAGTTGTTGTCATGACGATAACAAACAACTCGGCGGGCGGGCAACCGGTATCCATGAAAAATATGAGAGAGGTATCAGAGGTTTGTAAGAAATATAATATTCCTCTTAATATTGATGCAGCCCGTTATGCGGAAAATGCTTACTTTGTTAAGAAAAGAGAAGAAGAATGTAAACATATGTCTATTCAAGAAATTGTAAAACAAATGTTCAGTTATGCTGATACCTTTACGATGTCTGCAAAGAAGGATGCCATTGTAAATATGGGTGGTTTAATCGGAGTAAAAGATGCGGATTCACCGTTAATTCTTAAAATTAAAGCCAATTGTATTTCATATGAGGGTTTTTACACATACGGGGGATTATCCGGCCGTGATCTAGAAGCTCTTGCAATTGGTATTTACGAAGGTATTGATGAATCGTACCTGGCTTACCGAATTGGTCAAAGTGAATATATTGCCGACCGTTTAGATGAAGCAGGCATCAGTTATCAGGCACCGGTGGGCGGACACGGGGTATTCGTTGATGCCCAGGCAATGTTCCCGCATATTCCTTACTATGAGTTCCCGGGTCAAGTTCTGGCTGTTGAACTTTATAAAGAAGCGGGAATCCGTACATGTGATATCGGTTCCTATATGCTTGGAAACGACCCGGATACGAAAGAGCAATTAAAAGCAGATTTTGAATTTACCCGTTTGGCCATTCCTAGAAGAGTCTACACGCAGGCCCATCTTGATAATGTTGTTGATGCGCTGATCGCGATTAAAGAAAGAGCGCATGAAATTAAACGAGGCTACAGAATTACTTGGGAACCGCCGATTCTCCGTCACTTCCAGGCCCATCTTGAGCCGATTGAATAAACTTCTGAAATGGGACGGGGCGTTTTCGTTAACTTTTAAACAAATGAAAACAAACTGTACATTTCTGAAAGTTGAATATATCTTTCCGACCGTTTAAACAGGAAACCATTATGTGATTAGAACCCGTATTCGCTTTTTTCAAACTGAACAATTGAAAGTTTATTGTATTGAAAAAATGGACAAAACAGTGGTCTTCCATCCGCTGTTTTGTCCCAGGAATGAAAGCGGATACACAACTATGTATTCTTGATTCTGTCTACTTTGGGAGGCCAAACATAACATGAAAAAAGTTGAGACTGAAAAAGCTCCGGGTGCAATCGGGCCATATTCACAAGCTTATGAAGTAAATGGATTTGTCTTTACATCCGGCCAGTTGCCTGTAAACCCCGAGACGGGAACTGTCCCGGAAGGAATCATTGAGCAGGCGGAACAAAGTTGTAAAAATGTCGGTGCAGTGTTAGAAGCCGCCGGAAGCAGTTTTGAAAATGTTTTTAAAACGACATGTTTCCTTGCTGATATGAATGATTTTGCCGCATTTAACGAGGTTTATGCAAAATATTTCGTATCAAAGCCGGCACGCAGCTGTGTAGCAGTGAAACAACTTCCAAAAGGGGTTTTATGTGAGATTGAAGCAATGGCTGCCAAACCTTCATATTAAATAATCACTGTTTTTACCGATAAATGATTCATACTGCCGGTAATGATGCAGGCAGTCCTGTCTTGGGACTTCTCGGGCAATGTCTGTTCCATTGTAAGGCAGATATCGGTGGCGTGAAAAGAAATAATCTATCTGTTTCAAGCATTGGTTGGGTTTATGTGTTTAACTCTTCTGGAAATAGTAATCTAATCTGTTTTACAGCCAAATTATAAGATTATTTAACAGCAGATCTGCCGATTATTCTTTTGAGACTCCGCAGGTATTGGTTTTGGGAAAATGTGTATCAATTCTCGTTTATAAAGAATCCAAGATTAGTATTGCTTGTATGATGCCAAACTACTAATTGGGGAGTGAGAAAATGGAACATCAAGAATTGAAGAGAGGTCTTAAAAACAGGCATATTCAATTGATAGCTTTGGGAGGAGCCATTGGTACAGGTTTGTTTTACGGATCAGCCGCAACTATTCAGCTTGTAGGGCCGGCTGTTATGTTATCATACGCAATCGGGGGATTTTTTATTTACCTTGTTATGCGTTGTATGGGTGAAATGAGTGTGCATACCCCTGTTTCCGGGGCATTCAGCACCTTTGCTTATAAATACTGGGGAGAAATGGCAGGGTTTGTATCCGGATGGAACTATTGGTTCTGTTATATAGCCGTATCGATGGCCGAAGTAACCGCAGTCGGTATTTATGTTAACTATTGGTTTCCTGATATTCCCCAATGGGTTGCCGGATTT
>JANWJP010000130.1 GCA_025451895.1 Robertmurraya sp. | reverse complement strand
CAAATTTGTATGCAATATTTAAACCGCCTTTCCGACTACTTTTTTGCCCTTGCGAGAGTGATCAACTTCCGTATGAATGTAAAAGATGTTGAATATGAACGCAGCCGGAAGGTGTTCAGAGACGGCAGACGAAAAGGAGACAAAGATGGAGATGAACGTCAAGAAAATTAGCACGTTAGCACTGTTTATTGCCCTGTCCGTTGTCGGGGCCATGATTAAAATACCGGCTGTTGTGGCCAGTGTTGCTTTAGATTCTTTCCCTGCCCTTCTTGCAGGTGCGCTGCTAGGGGGCGGGGCAGGTGCAATTACGGGGGTCCTCGGTCATCTGATTTCTGCCATGATTGGCGGGATGCCGATGGGACCTCTTCACTTTATTGTCGCAGCAGAGATGGCTGTTTTGGCTTATATTTTTGGAATCCTTTACAGACGTGGGAGGAAGCTGCTCGCCGGTTTAGTCTTTTTGGCAGGGAATGCTTTTCTTGCCCCGGTTCCGTTTATCTTTATTTTCAGTTTCGCTTTCTTTACAGCAATGCTCCCTTCCTTATTTATTGCTTCACTTGTGAATACAATTATTGGAATGGTGATCATTCCCCGCTTAAGTGCCTTTTTCCGCGGCAAGTCAGCTCTTGAGATGGATGAGGCCGCGTAATGAGAAATGCGGTAGTCATACCTTTAAATGATGCGGAATCACTCGTTATTACAAGTGACAACAGCGGCGGAATCGGCACAAAGGAACAGGATCTTGTAAAAATTCCTTATGAGGTGACGGGTTATTATTTATTTCGGGTGGCAGTGATGGAATGTATTGCTGCCGGAGCCCGGCCCAGCTCCGCAGTTATTCAAAATTTTTCCGGTGAAGAGGCGTGGGACGAATTAATAAAGGGTGTCTGTAAAGGGCTGGCGGAGCTTGATATGGAAAATCTGCCGGTTACGGGAAGTACAGAAACAAATTTTTTATTATCCCAATCTGCGGTTGGAATCAATGTTATAGGTTTAAAATACAACAAAGATGCGCGGGATTTTTCCGCTAGTGATAAGATTTCTGTTGGTTTGGTCGGTCTTCCTTTGCTTGGCGGCGAAGTCGTTTCTCAGGCAGATGATGTCGCGCCTCTTTCCGTATTCGGCCGTCTATGCACGGCGGTGGCTGATGCAGCCGTTTGGCCGGTCGGTTCAAAGGGAGTCCTTCATGAATTGAAGAGAATGATAGCCGAACTCAAACTTCCTGTGAATGGAGCAGCATTGCACAAGGATTTGCTTTCGGGTTGCGATGTGGACGGATTAAAGTCCGGCGGTCCAGGCACATGCTTTCTGATAGCCTATTTGCCGGAGCGGGAACAAACCATCAAAGAAATCGCGGGAAGGCATTTCCGGAAACTTTTTGTATTTGATACGGAATGAGGCGGAACAGGAAGTATAAATTGATATAATTTTATTATCATTGTTATCATGATCTTCCGGGAGAGGCTTATATGTTAGAGCTTTATTTTGTCAGACACGGGGAAACTGAATGGAACAGAGAGAACAGACTGCAGGGGCGCCTGAATTCTCCGTTAACGGAACGTGGCGTTAAGCATGCGGTTCTGCTTGCTGAAAGATTGGCGGCGGAGGATTTTGCCGCGGTCATTTCCAGCAGCAGTAATAGAGCGGTAGAAACAGCCAAGATATTACTGGGGAAAAAAGAGGGACTTCCATTTTTTACGGATGACAGACTGATGGAAATTGACCTTGGTGATTGGCAGGGGAAAACACAGGAGGAGATACAAGCGTCTGACCCCCGGGGTTATGAATGTTATTATCATTATCCACATTTGTATTCAAGACCCGGTTGTGAAGGGTTTTTGGATGTAAAAAAACGGCTGGAAGGATTCCTCGAAGATTTGGAGAGCAATTTTACACACGGGAAGTTGTTGATTGTAACACACGGGATGGTTATTAAGGTTTTGCAGCAACTGGTCTGCAAGGGACTTCCCGTTGAACGCTTATGGGACCCGCCTTGGATCGAGGGAACGAGTGTAACGATTGTCCGTGCCGGCGGGGGCTTGAGAGAGCTGGTTGTTGAGGGTGATATCTCTCATTTGAAAAATCTGTAGAAATAGAAGCTGATTGGGCATCATTTTGAAAAATCTGTAGATTTTGATAGGGCATCATTCCGGAGACAGGATTGATGTCTTTTTGTTTTTGTTGCGGCGGGAATGGAGAAGGTGCGCCGGTGGCTGCTGAAGAACAGTTTTTAGTTAAACAGAGTTGGAGTGCCGGTGGTCTCCGGGAAACAGGTTTACGATTTGGCGTTCCTGTCAGTATCAGTTAATATTTTTCTTGTTGAATGTTGTTGTGCGAGAGAAGGTTTTATGAGGACAAAATGGCCGAGAAAACGGTTCAAAATGTCTTCATGAAAGGTTTAAGCGGACAAAACGGCTGTGAAACTGGTTCAAAATGTCTTCATGAAGGGTTTAAGCGGACAAAACCGACGCAAAAAAAGCTCAAAATGTCCCCATGAGCTTCTAACCAAAATCCTCAGCAATCCCATCCTTCCTCCATTTTCCCAACTCTCCTGCTATCTCTAATAAGCAACCGATACCGACAAGCCCCCGTCCTATAAAAGACTATAAACGACTATAAGCGAACCGCGCCTTTAAAAAATTAACACACTCCCCCAAAACGGAGCAGACCCCATCTCAAATTTAAAGGGAAAACAAGCTTTAATATTTCTCTGATAATGGATAGATTAAAAAAATCTCCATTTTGTAACAAATTTGACGGTTATAACCATTAAAATGAAGTAAAATGGAAAGTGAAGCATTTCACAATTTAATGATAAATCCAGGGGAGGAATACATCTTGACGAACATCAAATATGATAAGCTTTTTAATCCATTTAAAATCGGCAAAATGGAAGTTAAAAACCGCATCGTTATGTCCCCGATGGGAACAAATTCTGCAAGTCCCGATGGTAGAAAATCAATTGATGAGAGTGATTATTTTGAAGCCCGTGCCCGCGGCGGAGTAGGAATGATTATTTTAGGCTGCCAATTTTTAAACCATGAATTGGCTCAAGGATCAATGGAAGGAGTCTTGCAAGATACATATGTTATCCCGAGATTAACAGACCTGTGTGAAGCTGTTCAGCGTTACGGAACAAAAGTTGTCGGCCAGATCAGCTGTGGTACGGGAAGAAATGCTTTTCCGAATATGTATGGCGAACCTCCTGTTTCTTCATCAGCTATTCCCTCTGCACTAAATGAAAATGTAATTTGCCGTCCGTTGACGGTTGAAGAGATTAAGGATATTATGAGACAGTTTGCCAGATCCGCAAAAATACTGAAGGATGCTGGCGTCGATGCCGTTGAAGTTCACGCCCATGCCGGTTATTTAGTAGACCAATTTATGTCTGAAGTCTGGAATAAAAGAGAGGACGAATACGGCGGCTCCCTGGAAAACAGAATGCGCTTTCCGGTAGAAATTGTCCAGTCGATCCGTGAAGCGGTGGGACCTGATATGCCAATCCTGTTCCGGATTGCTCTTGATCACCGCTTTGAAGGGGGCAGAACCCTTGAAGAAAGTATGGAAATATTGAAGATTTTAGAAAAGGCGGGAGTAGACGCCATCGATATAGATGCCGGCTCCTATGAAACAATTGATTATATTTTCCCGCCGACATATTTGGGCGATGCCTGCATGGAGTATGTTTGTGAGCCTGCCCGTAAAGCGGTATCCATTCCGATACTCAACTCCGGAAACCATACACCGGAAACAGCGGTCCGTTTGATTGAATCCGGCAATGCTGATTTTGTTATGTTCGGCCGTCCGCTTATTGCTGACCCAGATCTGCCGAATAAGCTATTGGCAAACAGACGGGAAGATGTTCGGCCGTGTATCCGCTGTAATGAAGAATGTATTGGAAGAATTGCCGGCCGTTTGACAAAACTAAGTTGTGCAGTTAATACCCAGGCTTGTAATGAAGCGCGTCTGCAAATCAAAAAGACAAGCACCCCGAGAAAAGTCGTTATCGTCGGCGGAGGACCGGCTGGAATGGAAGCAGCCCGGGTTGCAGCCCTGGAAGGTCATTCTGTCATTCTATTTGAAAAAGAAGGCGTCCTCGGCGGACAAGTAACAAGTGCGGCAACTCCTGACTTTAAGAGCCAGCTTCGTGAACTAATGACCTGGTATGAGGTGCAACTCAAGAAATTAAAAGTAGACGTACGGCTGAAAACGTTGGTTACGGCAGATGATCCTGTTCTTGAAGAAGCAGATCATATTATTGTTGCTACAGGAGCAGTACCGGTAGTACCGCCAATTCCGGGAATTGAAAAAGACAATGTAGTTGGCGCAATTGATGCTCATCTTCAACGTGACCTTGTTAAAGGTGAAAATATTGTCATTACCGGAGGCGGCTTGACAGGCTGTGATCTTGGTCTTGAACTTGCCATGGAAGGCAAAAATGTGACTATTGTGGAAATGCAGGAGCAAATTGGCAAAGATGTATTCTTCATTAATGCCAAATCATTGTTTGACAAGCTTGCTGAGTATAATGTGAAACAAATGCCTGGTCACAAAGTTCTTTCCTTTGAAGAGAACGGCTTAATTGCTGAAGGTCCTGACGGTAAAGAAGTATTTATTGAAGCAGAAACAATTATTAATGCTTTAGGCATGAAGCCAAACACAGCCATTGCTAAAGAAATTGACGCGAAATACCATAATAAAACTACTTGCGTTGGCGACTGTGTGAAGATTGGCAAGGTTGGAACCGCTATTCGTTCAGGCTTCTATGCGGCACTGGCTCTTGATGACCGTGTTGTCGAGAAAAAAGAAGCTGTGCTTGTTTAATAAGTAAGGTTTTGTGAAAAACAAACAGCTAACTTCCTATTAGGCGGGAGTTAGCTGTTTTTGTTATGGATATTAGTTTAATAAATACGCACCTGAAGTCCAGGGCTGATTTTTGGAAAAGTCCTTCAATTATCTATTATGGGAAAGAATACACGCAGATTGATTTGCTTTTGTTATTAGCTGCATTGAAGAAGAAACATTTTAAGGAGGGTTTTATCAAAAAAGAAAGCGATTGGGGACATGCCAATCGCTTTCTTTACTTTAATACATCTTACCTGCGGTCTCCGGTTGCCGATTTCTTACCCTTATTATTCGACTTCCGGCTTTCTGTGTCATCGCCCTGGTTTGTGCCCTTCCTTCTGCTGTCAGGCCTTAATCATCCGGCCTGTCTTGCAAGTTCCGGTTCGACTGTTTTCTCTTTATCGGAGATTTTATCGGCTAAAAGTGTTATTGCACCGTCTCCGGTTACGTTACAGGCTGTGCCGAAGCTGTCTTGGGCAAGATAAAGAGCAATCATTAAAGCGAGCATGGCAGGGTCGAAGCCCAGCATGGATTCGAGCAGGCCGAGAGCCGCCATAACTGCTCCGCCGGGAACACCCGGTGCGGCAACCATGGTTACTCCAAGCATCAATATAAACGGAAACAGACTCATAAATGTAACTGTTTTCCCCATCAGCATAAGAACGGCAATTGAACAGCTGACAAGAGTAATCGTGCTTCCTGATAAATGAATGGTAGCAAGGAGCGGGATTGAAAAATCCGCTACTCTGGTGCTGGCCCCCATGAGCTTGGCATGTTTTAAGGTAACAGGAATAGTTGCTGCCGAAGATTGTGTGCCAAGCGCCGTAAAATAGGCAGGCAGCATCGTTTTAATTAATCCTAAAGGGTTTCTCTTTACAGCAGTACCTGCAACTGTATATTGAGCAAGTAAATATAATAAATGCAGGGAAATAATCATGATAAAGATTTTTGCAAAAACACTGAGAATAACAGAAATTTCGCCGCCCTGTGTCATATTGGCGAAAATCCCGAAAATATGAACAGGTAAGAGTGGAATAATAATTTTTTCTATAAGTTTTTGAACGATTTCTTGGAAATCATCCATCACATTTTGCAATGCATCATTCTTAATCACGGCAATACCGATTCCAAGGATGAATGAAATGAGAAGCGCGCTCATAACGCCCATAACCGGGGGCATTTCAACGTTAAAATATCCGGACAGCAGGGCTTCTTCGGGATTGGCAAATTCTTTTAAAGTTTGATTTTTTAAGATTGTCGGATAAAGTGCTTTTGCTGCAAAAAATGCAACGAGACCGGCAACAATTGTGGAGATATAGGCCATGCCTGTAGTGATCCCCAATAGTTTTCCGGCGCTTTTGCCCATTTTTCCGATTCCCGGTGTAATAAAGGCAATGATTATAAAAGGAATAACAAAACTTAAAAAGTTCCCAAACAGGCCGTTGAATGTCGCGAATATTCTGATGAACCATTGCGGTGCAATGAGTCCCAAACCTACACCAAGAGCAATCGCAAGAATGATTCTTGGCAGTAAACCAAATTTTCTCATGTTGTCCTCCTTAAGTGTACAAATGTTTTTTAGGGATGGATAAATTATACAACGTATTGATGAGTTTGTTAATATATAAATATTATTTCAGAAAAACTCCATTTCAATGTATCATGGGAAAATTCCAAAAAAATGTGTAAAAAATAAGAGGTTCCCTTTACGAGAAAGGATTTTTTCCTCTCTGTAAAAAGAACCTCTCAATCTTTGAATCTATTTTTTATTTTTTAAAATAACTTTTTTCGCCTGATTAACAATGTTTTCCGGAGTGAATCCGTATTGTTTCAATAATTCATTTCCGGGAGCTGATGCACCGAACTTGTCGATACCGACGACAATGCCATCAGTGCCGACATATTTATGCCAGCCCAATGTGGAGCCCATTTCGCAGGCTAAGCGGGATTTGATGTTGCCCGGAAGAACAGACTCTTTATACTCATCCGGCTGCTTTTCAAATAATTCAAAGCTTGGCATGCTGACAACGGAGGCATCATAGCCTTCGTCAGCAAGGAGACGGCGCGCCTCAAGCAGCAATGAAACTTCGGAACCTGTGCCGATTAAAATAATATCTGCTTCTTTTCCTTTTGTTTCGGCAACAACATAGGCGCCTTTTGCAACCCCTTCTTTTACCTTCTCCGGACTAACCGGCAGGGTGGGGAGGCCTTGACGGCTCAGTGCCAGCAAGACAGGATTTTCATTTTGTGAAAAGGCATAGCGGTATGCTTCCGCCGTTTCATTGGCATCAGCCGGACGAAAGACTACAAGTTCCGGCATTGCGCGGAAAGAAGCCAATTGTTCAATTGGTTCATGGGTCGGACCGTCTTCGCCGACAGCGATGGAATCATGTGTCATCACGTAAGTTACAGGAATTCCCATTAATGCACTTGAGCGGATGGCGGATCTCAGATAATCAGAGAAGACAAAGAATGTACCGCCAAACGGTTTGATTCCGCCATGTAAGGCAAGACCGTTCAGGATGCCGCCCATTGCAAATTCACGAACTCCAAACCACAGGTTTTTGCCGCTGTAGTTTTCGGAGCTGAAATCAGCAAACTCCTTCAGTGTTGTTTTATTTGATGAAGCCAAGTCAGCTGAACCTCCCAAAATGGAGGGCAGGTTTTTGGCAATTTGATTCAGGACAATTCCGGAAGCTTCGCGGGTCGCGATGGCTTTATCTTCTGTGGTGCGATAAGTAATATCAGCATCCCAATTTTCAGGCAGCCGGTTTTCAATGACTAATTTGAATTCCTTGGCCAGTTCAGGATACTTTGTTTCATAATCCTTCAGAAGTTTAAGCCATTTCTCTTCAAGCTCTTGTCCTTTCTTTTTGCATTGCTCCTTAAATTCCTCTACTTCTTCAGGGAGGGTGAATGGCGGAAGATCCCAGCCGTAATGTTTTTTGGCTGCTGCTGCTTCTTCAGCGCCGAGCGGTGAACCGTGGGATGCGGATTTGCCGGCTTTGTTCGGGCTTCCGTAGCCGATTACTGTTTTAATTTCAATCAGGGTCGGTTTTTCTGTTTCTTTCTTTGCTTCTTCTATCGCTTTGCTGATGGCATTTACATCATTTCCGTCTTCAACAAACAAAGTTTGCCATCCCATTGCGCGGAAACGGCTTTGGACATCTTCGGAAAATGATTTGTTTAAATCTCCGTCCAGTGAGATATCGTTTGAATCATATAACAGAATGAGTTTTCCGAGTTTTAAATGCCCTGCAAGGGATGCTGCTTCATAAGAAATTCCTTCCATCAGACAGCCGTCGCCACTTAATAAATATGTATAGTGGTCAACGACAGGGAATCCGGGTTTATTATAAAGGGATGCTAAATGGGCTTCGGCAATGGCCATTCCGACTCCCATGGCAATTCCTTGTCCCAACGGACCGGTTGTTGCTTCAACCCCGGGTGTATGATTGTACTCCGGGTGCCCCGGTGTTAGACTGTTCCACTGACGGAATTGTTGAAGCTCGGACATGGGCAGATTAAATCCGAATACATGCAAGAGGCTGTATAAAAGTGCAGAGCCGTGTCCTGCGGAAAGAATAAATCTGTCTCTGTTAAACCATTTTGGATTTTCCGGATTGACGCGAAGATGTTCTTTCCACAAGGCTGCTGCCATCGGGGCGGCCCCCATGGGCAAGCCGGGGTGCCCTGACCCCGACTTTTCAATCATATCAATGGATAAAACTCGTAAAGAGTTAACCAATTTTTCATTTAAATGATTCATTATTTGTCACCTACTGTTTTATTAAATGCTTCCCAATCCTTTAAGAAGCCTTCAATACCTTTATCTGTTAAAGGATGGGCCCACAATTTAGGGAACAGGCTTCCCGGGATTGTGGCAATATGTGCTCCGGCTTCAGCCGCAGCTTCGACATGGCCGATGTTGCGTACGCTGGCCGCAATAATCTCAGATTTTAATCCGTAATTGTCAAGAACGGTTTTAAGTCTTTTAATAAGATCCATTCCGTAAACACCGATGTCATC
Organism: Robertmurraya sp.; assembly: GCA_025451895.1. GTDB lineage: Bacteria > Bacillota > Bacilli > Bacillales > Cytobacillaceae > CALKIU01. Next base: position 20,274 of record JANWJP010000130.1, on the reverse strand, counting down.
CAATCTGCCGATGAACGGGCTGATAAAAGTAGCTCCTGCTTTTGCGGCCATCAGACCCTGGGCAACGGAGAAAATCAGTGTAACATTTGTTTTAATGCCTTCTTTAGCAAGCACATTTACAGCTTTAAGGCCTTCTTCTGTCATTGGGATTTTGACAACAACATTAGGTGCCCATTTGGCAAGCTCGCGTGCTTCTTTGATCATTTCATCCGCTTTAAGTCCGATTACTTCTGCGCTTACAGGACCGTCAACAATGCTGCAAATTTCTTTAATAACTTCTTCAAAGGGACGGCCTTCGCGGGAAATAATTGTCGGGTTCGTTGTAACTCCGTCGACAAGTCCGAGGCCGGCAATTCTTTTAATTTCTTCCACATTGGCTGTATCCAGGAAAAATTTCATGTTGCAAGTTCTCCTTTTTATTTTTATTAACAGGGTAAAACATTAGCAAGAGGTAACAGGTGCTTGATGGAATTCTTTTTCTTTATCCATAATTTGATCGATTTTACGTGCTGAGTTTCCGCCTTGGAAAGTAACGTTGAGGTAAGCTTCTACAACCTTTTTTGCAGTTTCAATTCCGACAACTTTTGCGCCGATAGTAATGATTTGAGCATTGTTGCTGAGTTGTGCGCGTTCTGCAGAATAAGTGTCATGGCATTGTGCGGCTCTGATTCCGGGTACTTTGTTAGCGGCAATTGCCATTCCGATTCCTGTTCCGCAGACTAAAATTCCACGTTCCGCTTTTCCTTCCGCAACTCCGGTAGCCAAATCAAATGCAATTCCCGGGTAATCAATTTCGTCCTCTGAATGACATCCGTAATCAATAACTTCATGGCCGAGTGTTTCGATATATTCTTTGAGCGCTTCTTTCATCTTAAATGCGTTGTGATCTGAACCAATAGCGATTTTCACAAGAATCACTCCTATTGTTTTTTATTTTTGTTTACAATCGTATTTTTTCATATACTTTCGTTTTTGTCAATGAAAAGGATTTCCAAACAAAAATATCGAAAGTGAATGAAAATTGAAAATAGAATTAATTATTTTTCAAAAAATCTTCAACATCATTTAGAATGGGTTCAAATTTTGTTAAATCCCAAGCGGAACGACCGATAAATAATCCGTTTACATTTTTTCCTTTTAAATATCCGAGAGCATTGCCTCTGTTTACGCTGCCACCGTATAATACAGGGATGTCATTTCCTGCTTCCCCGAAAAGACGGACGAGGACAGAACGGATAGAATCATGCATCTTATAAACATATTCAGCTTCTGCCTCAATTCCTCCGGCGCCTATCGCCCAAACCGGTTCGTAGGCAATCCATAATTTCTGCGCCTGATCGGGAGAAACTCCTTTTAAGCAGGTTTTTAATTGAATGGCAAGTGATTCTTCGCTGATTCCCAGTTCTTTTTGCTGCATCGATTCCCCGATGCAAAGTAATGGCAGAAGTCCGTGGCGAAAAGCGGCGTGAACCTTTTTGTTCAAATCCAAATCATTTTCGTTATAATACTGCCGCCGTTCAGAATGGCCGAGTTCAACAAGGTCGAGCCCGATTTCTTTCAGTACAGCCGGCGATATTTCACCTGTATACGGCCCTTCATCTTCCCAGTGCATATTTTGGGCGCCCAGCAAAAGGCGTTCGCCGGTTTCTTTCCTTAAAGTGGTTAAGTGTGTGTACGGAGGAATAATAAAAAGCTGAATCCTTTCATCTAAGTCCTTGGCGATTTTATTAAGTTTTGGGCAATACTCAACTCCTTCGGCAATCGTTTTGTGCATTTTCCAGTTGGTTCCGATATAAACCGTTTTCATGTTTATCACCTATTCGATAAATTTTTTGTGAGGAATTCCTTTTCCGTTCACATAGTATGACTTTTGGAACGGAAATTATAATGGAATAATTTTATACTATCTTTTATTTTCGTAAACTGTCAATGCGAAAAGAAATGAAAATAAAAAGAAAGAAGAAGAAAGGGGAAATGAAAACAAAAAAAGCTAGCAGCCAAATGGCGACTAACTTTCATTATTAAACGATAAATACCTTAATATTTTGTCTTTCGATTTTTTCGATTTCTTCCAGAGGTGTTTTCTTGTCAGTAATCATAATGTCGATGTCACTTGTATCTGCAAAACGGGCGATGGAGCTTTTTCCAATCTTTGTATGATCGAGAAGGGCGACCAGCTTATTGGCGGATTGGACCATAATCCGTTTTAGTTCAACTTCATAAACATTAAAGTCGGTCAATCCTTCTTTAATGGTAAAACCGCTGGCCGATGCAAACATTGTATCTATATTTATTTGATTTAAAATTTGGCTGCCCAGAATTCCTTCTACGGCAACAGAATTGATTCTCAGGGTTCCACCGAGAAGAATCACTGTGATGGAAGGGTTATCTTTTAATTCCATGGCAGCCGAAATGCCATTTGTTACCACCGTCAATCGCATGGAAGTTTGTTTCAGGACTCTGGCCAGTTCGAGGGCGGTAGAACTGGCGTCAAGGAGAATGCATTGATCATCTTCAATAAATTCCAGTGCTTTCCTGCCGATAAACACCTTTTCGTCTTTATTTTTCCTCTCTCTCTCTACGAAGCTTTTCTCGGAGGGAATGCTTTCATCAATCATGGCGCCGCCGTGCGTTCTGATTAAATGGCCTTCTTTTTCCAGCACGTTCAGGTCAGTTCTTAAAGTTGCTTCAGAAACTCCGACTGCCTGTGAAAGTTCTTTTACGGTAGCCCGCTGCTTTTTTTGTAGTATTTCTAATATTCGGTTTCTTCTTTCGTGTGCGAATAATCTTGCCACTATCTATCACCTACAAACTGAAGTTTAACTAGACTATATGTTTATATTACCTTAATTTCAATAAAATCAATAGCTAAAAACAAAAATCGAAAAAAAAAACAGGGAAACGCCAATCTATTTAAAAGTTATCAGATAATTCCTCGAAGTCTGTCTTCTTTAATGGAAAAAACCCCCTCCATTTACATTAATTTATTTCTTTTAAAAATCGGTTTTGTGTATATAACAGCCACCGGGAAAGATACTAAAGTAAAAACAGGAAAGCTGTTAAATGAGCATACAGAGCGGTTTAGGAAAGGGGCTGTTAAATAGAAGAACAGAAAAACATTTTTATTATATTGAAATAATATAAACAGGAACGATTAATTGACAGACTATAGAGAATAGAAAATTGATTTATAAAAATTTGAAAGTAAAAGAAAACGAAAATAAATTTACATGAAGAAAAAAACGAAAAAATAAAAGTTATTGACAATCATCGCCTAAAAAAGATAATATATAAGCAAACGCCTAACCAAATATTGGAGAGTTTGGAAGATTGACATGTCAAAAGTCTTCCGCAAAAAGACCCTGAAAAAGTTATTTCAATAAAACATTTATTTATTTCTATAAATAACAATGGAGGATTATATGTTTGCTATTGTTCTGGTTTCTCACAGTGAAAAAATCACGGAAGGCATTAAAGAGATGATTGAAGAGATGACCGGACCGGGAGTCACGATCCATTCCGCTGGAGGAACGGATGACGGACGCCTGGGGACCAGTGCTGTAAAAATAATGGAGTGCATTGAGTCTTCCCGGGATTGTAAACGCATTCTTCTTTTTGCCGATCTTGGAAGCGCTATATTGAGCACGGAATCGGCATTGGATTTAGTTGACGATGAATTGAAAGAAAAATGTGTGTTCGTTGACGGTCCGATGGTGGAAGGTGCTTTTGTAGCAGCAGTGCAATCAATGGTTTCCGATAATTTAGATGATATTTTACGTGAGGTTGAAAAAGTGAAAACCTCCAGTAAAATATCCTGAATTATAAATTACAAAACTTTACAAAGGAGTGGCCAAACGTGAAATTTTTTAGGAGTACTTTAGGTTACATGTTCGCAGGTATGATCGTTATGACGGTCTGGGGCTGGCTTGCAGGAAATTATGGAATGCTTGGAGGATTTGCCGGTGCCATACTGATTATCGGACCAATGTGGTTCATGAACCACTATGTTGGTTTAATTCAAAATGATGATGATGCTGCATTCGTTGATATGGCGCTCGGTATTGCTGTTACCGGTGTAGCAAGAGATATTTTCTCTTTCTGGCTAATCGGAGGATCAGCTGCTGCCGGAGAACTGTTTGTTGACACTCTGCCTACATGGGGATTGGTAGTTCTTGGCGGTATTATCGGTGGAGTTTCTGCTGCGCTTATTGAAAAGGATATGGCCAAAAAGGCTCAAGAAGATGCATATGAAAAGACGGCAGCTTAAGCTTGATTTTTGATAACGGCTAAATTAAAAAGGAGGAAATATAAATGACTGCTGGATTAGCACTGACAACTGTCGTTGGAGGATTTTTGTTTCCGTTCGCTATTCGGATGATGTGGGGAAAAATGGTTGAAAGCTGGGGACCTGCCGGCGGTTTTATGGCTGCTGCATTTATTGTTGGTACAGTGTGGACAATCAACCACGGTTTAGCACAACCGCTTATTAAACAAACTGGAGCATGGGTTGATATGGCTTGGGCTGCCGGTATCGGGCTTATCGCAGCTACAATGGTATTAGGCGGAAAACTTAGTAAAGCATGGACAAATATACTTGCTGCAATTACAGGCGGTATTATCGGAGGATTCCTGCTCGCCGTTCTTATTCAGGTTATGGTAGATAACGGAATCAACTACTGGTTGCCATTCATTCCTTAATAGATAGTATTACGCCAATTTGTTTTTAATTTATCTGCAACATTGACGAAGGATAAGTATATTTCCAGGTAATTATAACATCCTATTATATGACCCCATAATAAGGGTAATACTATCAAAGCGAAGGACAGGTGATACTGTGACCAGGCTGATTAATGACGGTTATGATGTAGTAGAGGAAATGCTTGAAGGTTATACGAAAGCGCATCCGGAATATGTCAAATTGCTTGAGCATGACGGGCGTGTAGTTGTCAGCCAAAAAAGAAGCAAGGACAGTAAGGTAGGAATCATTATCGGCGGTGGATCCGGACATGAACCATTGTTCCTTGGATATGTAGGAGAGAACTTCGCTGATGCTGCGGTTATTGGAAATGTAAATACATCTCCATCTCCGGAGCCATGCTATAATGCGGTTAAGGCAGTTGATACCGGAAAGGGTTGCTTATACCTATACGGTAACTATGCCGGAGACGTCCTGAACTTCGATATGGGCGCCGAAATGGCCGCAGAGGACGGTATCCGCGTGGAGACAGTCCTTGTAACAGATGATGTTTATTCCTCTGAAAACAGGGAAGAACGCCGCGGGGTTGCCGGAGACGTCTTTGTCTTTAAAGCAGCTGCAGGAGCAGCCGCAAAAGGCTTGGACCTTGATGAAGTAAAAAGAATTGCGGAAAAATGTAACAGTAATACCTATTCAATGGGAGTTGCGCTTTCCTCATGTACACTTCCGGCTACAGGCAAACCAATTTTCCATATGGATGAAGGTGACATGGAAGTTGGTATGGGAATCCACGGAGAGCCGGGAATTCGCAGGGCAAAAGCTGAGCCTGCGGATAAAGTAGTGGATGAAATTCTTAAATATATCCTCGAGGATATGAAGATTAAGGGCGGAGAAGAAGTGTACGTTCTTGTAAACGGCCTTGGCGCTCTTGCATTAATGGATCTTTATATCTGCTATCGCAGAGTGGCACAAGTATTAGAAGAAAAGGGAGTCAAAATCTATAAATCCTTAGTGGGCAACTATGCCACATCTATGGATATGGCCGGTATGTCAATTACGCTGACAAAACTGGACGATGAGTTAAAAGAATATCTCGACTACCCTTGCGACACTCCATACATGAAAATTAAATAAGCCGGAGGAATAGGTGTACTTATTATTTAAGTACACCTATTTAGCCGATTGGACGGTCTTAAAATACGGACATTCATTCGAAATATCCGCGCTTGACAAATTCGCTCCGCTTTTTTTGTATGATATTTGACATGAATGGACGACGGTAAAAATGTTTTTCCGCCGTTTGTCAAATTTTTCACGGAAAATCTCCAAAATTATACTTTCAGGTCAAAAATGATGTTTACGGAATGATTCTTTTGCACAGCCTAACGGATAAATAGATACTGCCGAACATACATAGGGTGCGGGCATTCACGCTTCAGACTACAGGAAGAATTGCAAAATTTAATCAGCAGCAGCGACTGCAAAGAATTGGAGGCAATAAAATGTCAGAATTAGTATTGGGAAAAGATTTTTTTGTTGAAGTTATGAAGGATTTGCACGATATGATCGAAGTTCAGCGCGATTATCTCACCGGTCTGGATTCTGATATCGGGGACGGTGACCACGGCATTAATCTAAGCATCGGCTTTCGTGCTGTTGTCGAAAAACTGGAAGCAATGGATGCTGAAACTGAAGATATTTCCTCCTTTTTAAGAAAGGTGGGCATGACGCTCCTGGGCAAGGTGGGAGGTGCATCCGGTCCTCTTTACGGAAGCTTTTTCATGAAAGCCGGGGATGATGTAAAAGGAAAAACAGAGGTCACTTTTGAAGAGTTTTGCGGGATGATTGCCAATGGTGTGAAGGCTGTTCAAACAAGAGGAAAAGCAGAGATTGGCGATAAAACAATGATCGATGCTCTTGTTCCCGGAATTGAAGTTCTTCTTGATGAAAAGAATAAAGACAAGGATCCGATTGAGGTCTTTACTGCCTGCGTCGAAAAGATGAAAGAAGGGGCAGAATCAACCATTCCTCTCGTTGCCAAAAAAGGACGGGCAATGCGCCTCGGAGAACGGGCAATCGGCCATAAGGACCCTGGTTCTGAATCTTCATGGATGATCATGGAAGTTTTCTTAAACCGTTTGAAAAAGCTGTAAAAGTAAGTTCTTCCGGTTTATGAATTGATTAATATCAAACCCCATTTAAGCAACCGGCTATCCGGCCGGCTTGAATGGGTTTTTTATTTTTCCGGGATTAATCTGATCTCTTAAAGTATTTCTCTGGCGTGCTGTGAACCTGATTTTTTAGTACAACCTGTAAGAAAATTTAAAAGATCACTGACAAAATTTTTCTTTTATCCAAAGAATATACTGAAGAAAGAAAAGTTTTTGAATCTCTTTTGAAATCACACCATCGAGTAATAATAAGTGGTAAAATATAATAGCGTGTGTGTTGAAAATATGGAGGTACAAAATGCTATGAAAATAAAATTGGGGTTATTGTACGGCGGAAAGTCAGCAGAGCATCGGGTATCTTTGCAAACTGCACTTGCAGTGATTAAAGCAATTGATTATGAGAAATTTGAAGTGCATCCTGTTTATATTACGACAGAAGGTGCCTGGTACAAGGGTGCCGTTCTAGACAGTCCGGTGGAACGGGTTGAAGAATTGGAATTTGCCGAGGCGAAGTTTTTGCCTCCTGATACGGTTGACCCATCACTGTTTCAGGCAAACGGGGAACGGCTGATTGATATTGTGTTTCCTCTTCTGCACGGCCCGAACGGGGAAGATGGTACTGTCCAGGGTTTATTCGAAATCATGAATATTCCTTATGTGGGGAACGGGGTATTGGCATCTTCAGCAGGTATGGATAAGGTGATCATGAAAAATATTTTTGCCCAGGCAGGCTTAAAACAGGTCCGGTACGTATGGTTTATCCGCAGTGAATGGGAAGCGGATCGGGATGCAGCATATAATAAAGTGGAACAAGAGTTGGGTTATCCGTGTTTTGTAAAACCTGCGAATTTGGGCTCAAGTGTGGGCATCAGCAAATGTTCCAATCGTGAACAATTGGAGTCAGCTTTTTCCGAGGCGTTTCAGTATGACCGGAAAATTATCATTGAAGAAGGAGTAACGGCCCGGGAAGTTGAAATAGGGGTACTCGGAAATGATCGCCCGGAATGTTCCGTTGTTGGAGAGATTGTCCCGAAAGTGGAATTTTACGATTATAAAGCAAAATATGAGGATGACAGTACGTCTCTTATTATTCCGGCAGACATTAAGGAAGAAGAGTATGCTGTTATAAAAGAAATGGCTTTAAAAGCATTCAAAGCGCTTGACTGTTCAGGGCTTGTCAGAGCTGACTTTTTCTTAGCTGCGGACGGAACGGCATATATTAATGAAGTTAACACGATGCCCGGATTTACTCCGTTCAGTATGTTTCCTATGTTATGGGGAGAGTCGGGCTTAGAGTATCCGGACTTAATAAAACGGCTTGTTGATCTTGGTTTTGAAAGATACCGGGAAAAACAGCGGATTAAATATACTTACTGATAAGCCTGCATGCTTTTGTGCTGAAAAAGAATTTTGATTATGACACGGCAGCATACTGCCGTGTTTTCATATATCGATTGTCGCCAACCACAGGAGGTTTTCTATGATAAGAAGAACAATCAGGCAATTGCGGGAAATGATCAAAGCGGAAAATGGTTTGACCCCTTTTGAGGATATTGAGATAAACGGGGTCGTGATTGATTCCCGACAAGTTAAAAAGAACAATTTATTTATTCCGCTAAAAGGGGAAAAAGTTGACGGGCATCAATTTGTTGAAGACTCCATAAAGAACGGGGCAGCGGCGGCTCTTTGGCAAAAAGATGTTCCTAATCCACCTCTTCATTTGCCGGTGATTATTGTAGAGGATACACTTTCGGCATTACAGGAATTGGCGCGGAGCTACAGAAGCCAACTAAATACAAGGGTTATCGGGATAACAGGCAGTAACGGAAAAACTACAACAAAAGATATTACCGCTTCATTATTGGCCCTTCGCTACAAAGTGCAGAAGACAGAGGGAAATTTTAATAATCATATTGGACTGCCGCTGACTATTCTCGGCTTGCGGGAAGATACGGAGATCGCAGTTTTAGAAATGGGGATGAGCGGAAAGGGTGAAATTCAATTTTTAAGTGAACTTGCCTGTCCTGACGTTGCGATTATTACTAATATCGGTGAATCCCATCTTCTTGATCTGGGCTCACGGGAAGGGATTGCCGACGCAAAGCTGGAAATTATTAAAGGGCTTCCACCGCAAGGCCTCGTTATTTACCATGGTGATGAACCTCTCCTTAAAGAGAGAATCTGCAGGTATGAAGGTAAATTAACTTTTAAAACTTTCGGCCGCAGCGAAAAGAACACTTTATATCCTTTGTCTATTGATGCGGATAACCATGGAAGCCGTTTTAAAATTAACGGGCACGATACTTTGTTTAAACTTCCGATTTTGGGAATCCACAATGTTCTTAATGCACTTGCCGCCATGCTTGCAGCGGAAAGCTTTGGAATTTCTTTTGAAAAAATGAACGAGGCTTTTTCAACTTTTAAACTGACGAATATGCGCATGGAAATGCTTGAAGGGGCAAAAGGTGAAAAAATCATTAATGATGCTTATAATGCAAGCCCCACATCGATGAAAGCCGCCATTGAACTTGTATCCAGAATGACTGGTTTCTCAAAGAAAATTTTAATTTTGGGGGATATGCTTGAACTTGGTCCGCAGGAGGAAGATTTTCATTACGAAATCGGAAGGGGCATCAACGGTCATGGGGTGGATTATGTTTTTACCATTGGAACACTCGGGAAACATATTGCCCGGGGAGCGCGTCAATCACTCCCGGAAGAGCGGGTGTTTTCTTTCCTTGAAAAAGAACCTTTGATTGAGGAAGTAAAAAAATATACAGACAGCAATACGCTTATTCTCGTAAAAGCCTCGAGAGGCATGAGGCTTGAAGAAATTGTAAAAGCCCTTCAATAATCAACAAATTTATTGTTCCTGTAAAGGTTCACAGGAAAAGTGTCACTATTCCTGTGAACCTGTTTCTTGGAAAATATCCCCAGTTTGAAACAATTTTTTCCGCTTATTTGGTCTCCTTCATTGCATTCAATTTTAGAAAGTGTTAGAATTGTTACAAAGTGTTGACGAAATGCACAGAATCAGACATCCTCCAAGGGGAGAATGTCTTATTTATGGTTCAATTTCTTGCCATTTTTTTCCAAATATCTTTTCTCAGGAAAATAACAGTGAGAGATTGGCAAAAAAGACAGATAATTTCGTCGGCAAAAAAAGTAAAAAATTAATAAGAAAACTGTTAGCTCCGAACTTTTAGATGATGGGAAATGTCAGAGGCAATAATTAAAAGGTTCGGTTTTTTAGGTTGTTTCATTGCCGGTCTTCCGAAAACCGGCGATACGATGGCTTGGAGACAAGAAATTTTCAAATACAGTACTGGCATTTCATATCTTTTCTTTCAAATAAACTTTATGTTTGCCAATAACAGGCAGCAGACCATTAGTTTATTTAGGAAAACGGGAAAATTAAATTATTGGAACGCTTAAATATGCGAACAGGGACAGATTGACAGGGGAATATCTGGTTATTATAAATAGGGAAACATTTTTACATAGCCTTGAGTAAAAGTAAGTAAGTATCGTGCAGTTTTCTGCCGGATGCTTATTCCCTTGGCTTTTTGATTTTGAAAGAGAAGTAAGTGTGTTTTTGTAGAGAACGAATTCGTCACTGCACGGGTGGGCGCTTACAGTTTTCTAAAAAAGAAGGAGAATGAAAACATTGACGACAAAGTTTCAAGATTTAGGGATTAGTCCTGCAACATTAAAGTCTTTGAAGAGAATGGGTTTTGAAGAAGCAACACCTGTACAAGCTCAAACGATTCCTTTAAGTCTGCAGAATAAAGACCTGATTGGTCAGGCGCAAACCGGAACAGGGAAAACAGCAGCTTTTGGAGTGCCGATGATTGATAAAATTGACAAGGACTCCAATCTGATTCAAGGCCTGGTGATTGCTCCGACAAGGGAACTGGCTATCCAGGTTTCTGAAGAGCTTTACAAAATAGGCTACGGAAAAAGAATCAGGGTGCTGGCCATTTACGGAGGTCAGGATATTAACCGCCAAATCAGAGCGTTGAAACAGCATCCGCAAATCATTGTCGGAACACCGGGACGGATACTCGACCACATTAACCGGAAAACAATCCGGCTTGAAAACATTCATACGGTCGTTTTGGATGAAGCGGATGAAATGCTCAACATGGGCTTCATTGATGACATTGAGGCGATTTTATCCAAGACGCCGGAAGATCGGCAAACACTGCTGTTTTCAGCGACGATGCCGGAACCGATTCAGCGGATGGCTGAAAAGTTCATGAAAGATCCGCAGGTGATTCGGGTTAAATCCAAGGAAATGACTGTTCCGCAAATAGAACAGTATTACCTGGAGGTACAGGAGAAGAGCAAATTTGATGTGTTGACAAGACTGCTGGATATTCAAACTCCTGAATTGGCAATTGTTTTCGGACGTACAAAAAGGAGAGTCGATGAACTGTCCGAGGCGCTGAACCTCCGCGGCTATACAGCAGAAGGCATCCACGGTGACCTCAGTCAAGCCAAACGGATTTCCGTGTTAAAGAAATTTAAAGAAGGAACGATTGACGTTTTAGTAGCTACAGACGTTGCAGCCCGGGGATTGGATATTTCCGGTGTCACCCATGTATACAACTTTGATATTCCTCAGGACCCGGAAAGCTATGTGCACCGGATTGGACGTACGGGGCGTGCAGGAAAAACAGGCGTAGCCATGACCTTTATTACTCCGCGCGAAAAGCCGTACTTGCGGGTTGTTGAAAAAACAATCAACAGAAAGATGGATCGAATGAAGCCTCCAACCTTGGACGAGGCGTTAGAAGGCCAGCAAAGAGCAGTGCTTGAAAAGATCCTTCAAACTGTGGAAAACAACAATTTGCAAAGTTACAAAAATGCGGCGGAGGAGCTGCTGGAACAACAAGATGCCGTGACGATTGTTGCAGCGGCCTTGAAAATGCTGACAAAAGAGCCGGATGAAACACCGGTAAAACTGACAGAAGAAAAACCGCTGCCGCTAAAAAGAGAAAGCCGTTCTTATGATCGCAGGGGCCGTTCTGATTCACGCGATCGGAAAAAGGGACCTTTTAAACCAAGAACACAAAGCCCCGGAAATAAACGGCACAATAATAAAACAAGAACGAATAGCTTTAATTAAGACGAAAAGAGCACAGTGAAAGGCTGTGCTCTTTTTAAATGTTCCCTGTCCGTTGGCCGGGATGTCGGACAGACGGGGAGTGCGTTCACCGGGAAGTTGTGTATTTGCTGATTATTTGCGGATTCGCCAATATATTTGCAATTTCGATGATATATTTTTATTTTCGCCAATAAAACAAATTTTCCGCCAATATCATAAAAATTTCCGGGGAAATAATCGCAGGTTTTCCTAGGATTCCCCAGAAGCATTTCCGTAATCCGCCGATTTATGCCGGACACCGTATGTTTCCTGCGAATACTTTTACGAAAGATGAAACTCTCCGCCGCTTTTTCCCGTAAATATTGTATACTAAAGCGGCATATTGAAACTTTATACTTAAAAAAGCGGGTGCAAAAACGAAAATATGCCGGAATCTGACGGACGGAAGCGACCGTTCAGATTTCAGCAATATTTGACTTTTATTTGTATTGTCCGGCCGGATGAAGCCGTGACAGGAAACAGGGAAGAAAGGGGAGGATGTAAATGCTTGGGGAACCGCAAAAAAGAATTTCCGAACAGGCGCTGACCGTTTGGAGAATTAGTGCACTGATGATGACTGTTATTGTATTGCTGGTAACAGGGGGTGTCACTGCCGCTGTTATTCTTTTTGATTGGCCTGTATTCATTATATTTGCTGCTGTTCTGGTGCTGATACTTTTCGCTTATTTATCCATATATCTCATACCCTTGATAAGGTGGAGACGGTGGCGCTATGAGGTCAGGGAACATGAAATTGAACTTCAGCACGGCGTCATATTTATAACGCGGACGCTTGTGCCGATGGTCCGCGTTCAGCATGTTGATACAAAACAGGGACCGCTTCTCAGGAAATATCAGCTGGCTACGGTGACTGTTTCAACTGCAGCCACTGTTCATGAAATTCCAGCCCTGCAAATTGAAGAAGCGGAGGAACTCAGGGTATACATATCCAAATTGGCAAGGGTGGCTGATGAGGATGTCTAAAGCGGCAAGATTGCACCCGATTTCCGCTGTAATGACACTGCTAAAATTGCTTAAAGAATTTACCATTCCTTTTCTTGTTTTTGTCGTTTTTGGAGATCTTTCATTACCTCTGACTATTATTGTTACTTGCCTGTTTATTGTATTTTTGATTGTTTTCAGTTTCCTGTCATGGTTCCGGTTCACATACCGCCTGGAGGATGAGGAGATAAGAATCCAGTATGGCGTCATTGTCAGAAAAAAACGCTATATTCCGTTTGAACGTATTCAAAGTCTGGATTTCTCTGAAAATATTCTTCACCAGCTGTTTGGATTAGTAAAAATCTCTGTGGAAACTGCCGGATCGGAGGGAACCGAAGCGGTGCTTACCGCGGTGACAAAGAAGCAGGCGGAGACGATCCAGGAAATCCTTAATCAGCGGAAACAGACGGGTGCCGTTGCGGAACAGGACGGACAAGAAGCTTTGCCGGCGGTACATGAAGAAATTATTTATAAAATCACTTCACGGGAACTTGTTTTGCTCGCGTCAACTTCCGGGGGAATCGGAGTCGTCATTACGGCAGTTATTGCTTTCATATCACAATTTGATGAGTGGATTCCATTTGAAAAATTGACAGAGGAGTTTATTTCTTTTGCGCTGAATCAAATTTTTATTGTCAGCATCCTGGTGCTCATCGGATTATTACTCGCCTGGGTTGTTGCGGTTATTGGCATGATGCTGAAATATGCTGATTTTACATTAAAGAAAACGGACAAAGATTTGGTCATTACCCGGGGATTATTAGAGAAAAAGAAAATCACCATCCCTTTAAAGCGAATCCAGGGAATACGAATCAGCGAAAATATTCTTCGCCAGCCTTTTAAACTGGCAACTGTTTATTTGATCAGTGCCGGAGGGACGGAAGGGGAAGGTACCGGCACCGTGGTGATTTTGCCGTTAATTAAAAAGAAACGAATCAAGGAACTTCTTTCCCCGCATCTTGATTATCAATTTATCGAAAACTTTACTCCTGCGCCTAAGCGCTCATTAAAGAGATATATGTTCAGAGGGCTGGTTATTGTGTTGCCGATTCTGCTCGTTCCGGTATTCTTTTTTAAATTTTGGGGACTCTTGGGATTTTTAACTTTACCTATGTTTATCTACTGGTTCTATCTTAAATATAAAGATGCCGGCTGGAGCATCGATGAAGACCAGCTTAGTCTCCGTTTTCGCGGGCTGACCAAACACACTATATTTATGCAAAGAAAGAATATTCAATCATTGAGATCCAGAACAACCTATTTCCAGAAGAGAAAGGACCTTTCGTCCATTATGGCCTTTGTAAAATCGGGGATAGGTTTGGACGGCGGCACTGTAACAGATTTGGAAAGGAAAGATGTGGAGGCTGTTTATCAGTGGTTTTCACGAAGTTAACAGTAAGGGAGCGGGACAGACAGGCTTTTGCCGGCCCGCTCCTTTTCAGATGTAAACGGCTTCCAACTTATCTGCTTAACAACCCGATGACAGCCAAAATGGCCAGGATAATAAAAATGATCCCCTGCGGAGTGAGGCTTCCTCCTGAAGTTGTGCTTCTTGCTGCCCGGCTGGATATTGTCCGGATTGATTGGGTCAATTCTTTTCCCCTGCCAAGAACAATACTGCCGATGACAAATCCGCCAAAAAATCCGAACAGATGGCCTGTCACATTGATGTTTGGCTGTAAAAAAGTCATGATAAAGGCAATCGCGGCAATGGTCAAAATGATTTGCGAGTTTTGCCGGGACATCAGTTCTCTCCGGAACACAATCATCGCAATATAAACGCCGAACAGCCCGAAAATTGCACCGCTTGAGCCGACATGCGCATAATAGGGCGGTTTTAAAAGAAGGGTGGCAATATTGGCAATGATGCCGCTGGCCAGATAAATCCCGATAAACCGCCATTTGCCAAACATGCGCTCAAGACCGGGGCCAAAAAGGACGAGAGAAAAACTGTTAAACAGCATATGGGCAAAGCCGTTGTGTACAAAAATGGCTGTCACCAGGCGCCAGAATTCGCCTTGCAAAATATAAAGATTGACGCCGCCCAACCAATCAATCACCATATATTTCGGAAAAACGGGCAGAACCGAAGCCAAATATAAAACGATGTGAATAACGACAATTCCGGTCACGACAGGATAAAACCGGGTAAACTCTTTGAAGCTCTCGGTACGAAGAAACATAAGTAACCTCCTTAATAAGTCTTGCAATCATCCCGCCGGTGAAATAAAGTTACAATCAGGCAAAATGATTTTTTATTGGTATGTAAAAATATGACAATAGCCCGTGTGTCTGCTTTTCAACACAGGCGGATGTTTCCGGCAGATGGTGCGGATAAACAACCCCGCCGCCGAAACCCGGCATGTCTTGCTTTAAGTACAACCTTAAAATATGTCTATCGCATTTATTGCTGTATCATTCCTTGTGCTCCGAAATTGAACCTTTTGTCAGGCACAAGCAGAACAAAAATGATTATAAAAGGAAGATGCATATGATTTCAGGTATAGGCATCGATATTATTGAAATTGCCAGAATACAAGAACTGGCCGCAAAACAAAGCAAGTTTGTTGATCGTATTTTAACATTAAATGAAAAGAAAAAATATGATGAGCTCCCCGCGGGCAGAAAGGCGGAATTCCTTGCCGGAAGATTTGCCGCCAAAGAGGCTTTCTCAAAAGCCTGCGGGACCGGGATAGGAAAAAAACTGTCGTTCCAAGAAATTGAGATTGTTAATGACGAGTCCGGAAAACCGTTTATCAAGAAACCGTTCAGTGACGGTGTTCACCTTTCCATTTCCCACAGCAAAGAGTACGCGGTCGCCCAGGTGGTAATTGAGAAAACAAATGAAACATGATCACGGGGGATTGCCGCATATTTTTCAGCATAACCGCCCATGGCTTTTAACCGGATCATGGTATTTTTTTGAATTCTTGTCATAGCGGCGAGTAATCAATGGAATTATGCGAAGCCCCGGAAATCAACACCGGCGATTTTCTGAGAGATAGCTTTCAGGAAAATTTGACTGAAAATGAATGGAGTGTTTTGTCTTATTATATGTAGAGAACGGAGCACATCCGCCTGTTCTTTTTATTGAAAATTTTCTGTTTAAGGTAGCGGGCAGCAGTTCATGAGATGTTTTTAAAAAATGCGAAATGCAGGAAACAGCCTGCAATCAAATTCTTCTCCTGCTGCAAATATTTTTCTTGAAGGAGTTTTTTGAAAGCTGACAAGTCCGGTTATATTCCCGGAGGTCGTCTCATATATTCATAGTGCAATAGGGGAGACAAGACTGGACGGCGGGAACATTGGGGACATAGAAGAAACGGCTTTATGAAGCGGGGATTGTTCTTGTTTGGGACGGGGATTCCTTCAAAAGTAAATTGAAGCCAATGTCTTATTCCTGTCTTTTCTCTCCTCACTACGTTGAAATGAGACAAAAGGGGATGAAGGGATGAAGAAAAGATTATTATTGCTTCTCGCCGGGCTAATGGTTATGTTTGCATTGTCCGCCTGCGGAACGAAATCGCAGGAAGATGTTGTAAAAGAACTAAACAAACAGCTTGAAAATCTTAAAGGCTACAAAGTGAATGCCACTATGACTCTGGCCATGGGAACGGACCCGCAAACATACGAGGTGGAAGTTTGGCATAAGGACCCCGGATACTACAGGGTCAATTTGAAAAATGCCAATAAAGAACAGAGCCAAATGATTCTCCGCAATGATGAAGGGGTGTTTGTGCTGACTCCGGCCCTGAACAAGAGCTTCCGTTTTCAAAGTGACTGGCCGGAAAACAGCAGTCAGGCGTATTTATTCGAATCTTTGGTGCAAGATATCCTTTCCGATGAAGAAGCGAAGTTCAAAGCAACGGATAAGCATTATGTATTTGAAACAAAAACACGGTATCAAAACAGCAAAATGCTGCCCATTCAGGAGATCACCCTGAACAAGAAAGATTTGACTCCGGTAAGCGTAAAAGTAATGGATACCGATCGAAACCCGATGGTCA
This sequence comes from Robertmurraya sp., assembly GCA_025451895.1. GTDB lineage: Bacteria > Bacillota > Bacilli > Bacillales > Cytobacillaceae > CALKIU01. Next base: position 3,246 of record JANWJP010000130.1, on the reverse strand, counting down.
CAGTGGAATTTTCCAACATGGAGTTAAATGCAACCCTTGAGAAAAAAGATTTCGACATGGCGAAAAACATGACGGGGGCGCAGCTTGAAATACCGGTTATGGCAGATTTGGATGAAAGAGAATTTACCGTGAAATATCCGACGGCGGAAATTCCCGGTGTCAACTTGATTGATGAGCAATCTCTTGATATGGATGATCGCCGGCGTGTTGTGTTAACATATGACGGAGAGGAAAAATCCTTCACTCTCATTCAGGAGCGGGCAAAGGTTGAGTCTGCTTCAGTGACGGCAACTCCGGTAACCGGCGAGCCGGTGGATCTGGGCTTTACAATCGGGGCACTGACCTCCAATTCCCTGTCCTGGACCCATGACGGTGTGGATTATGTAATCGCGTCAAACAGCCTCACAAAAGAAGAAATGATTATGCTTGCCGAATCCATGGAAAGCCAGGAAGAAATGATGAAATAATAAACAAGAAGCGGGCACCCAAAAGAACGTCTTTTGGGAATTTTTTTTGAAAATTGGCCAATCAGCCCGGGTTTCCACGGAAAAAGAATATACGTGCTCTTCCCATGTCGCCTTTTTGTTGTTATTCTTAAATAAGCGGAAAAGATGTATAGCAAATAAGGAAGTGTTGAAATAATGGATGGTGAAGGACTCTTTTTCCGTGACACCTGGGCGGAGGTAGACCTTGATTGCATCAGTGAAAATGTCCGTCAGACAAGAAAACTTCTGCCTGATGATGTTGCCATTATAGCTGTTGTAAAAGCCAACGCATACGGACACGGGGCTGTTGAGGTGGCAAAAACTGCGCTGGCGAACGGTGCGTCTTGTTTGGCTGTTGCTTTTATGGATGAGGCCCTGGCAATCAGGCGCAAAGGAATTGATGCGCCAATCCTTGTCCTGGGAGCAACCCGTGCCGAAGATATTAATGTTGCAGCGGAAAATAATTTTATTCTGACCGTTTTTCAGGAAGATTGGCTCAAGCAAGCGCGAAAGCACTTGAAAAAAGATGCGAGAATCACTTTGCATCTTAAAATAGATACCGGAATGGGCAGAATCGGAATCAAAGACCGGACGGAGTTGGAAGCCATTGAGAACCTCGCGGCGGAAGACCCGAGATTTGATTTGGCGGGAGCCTTTACCCATTTTGCAACGGCGGATGAAACAGATTTGAGTTATTTTCATAAACAGCTGTCCCATTTTAAAGAAATGCTGTCCGCATTTAAAAATAAACCGCGGATGATTCATGCCAGTAACAGTGCGGCGGCATTAAGAAAAACCGGCGCCGATTTTAACGGAATTCGTCTGGGAATTTCGATGTACGGCCTTACTCCTTCAATGGAAATTGAAAAGGATATTCCTTTCCCTTTACATGAGGCTTTTTCACTGAGGACGAAAATTATTCATGTTAAAAAACTGATGCCGGGTGAAAAGGTCAGCTACGGGGGAACATACGAAGCACAGGAAGAAGAGTGGATAGGAACCCTGCCCATCGGCTATGCGGACGGATGGATTCGCAAATTGCAGGGTCAGGAGGTTCTCATTAATGGTATGAGAGCACCAATTGTGGGCAGAATATGCATGGACCAATGTATGGTAAAGCTTCCGGGCAAAATGGAACCGGGAACGACAGTCACCCTGATTGGCAGGGATGGCGGGGGCATGATCTCAGTGAATGAAATCGCCCGAAAACTGGAAACCATTAACTACGAGGTAACATGCATGATTTCCAACAGAGTTCCGAGGATGTACAAACGGGCCGGACAAACGATTGCAATAGGAAACGCAATTCTTTGATTGCTGCATCACAAGAATGTCATTCTCAGTTTTAAAAGATGAACGGGGAAATTTACAAAAAAGATTCGCTTGATTGATAATATCTACTTTATGGCATATATTAAAAATGATGGAATCTTTTTACTGAAATTTTGTATAAAAGGGCATTTTTTTTGATCATAATACTGAAGAAACGGAAATTCACTTTGCACAGAGATAAAAAAATGGTAATATTAAAGATGGCTAAGTATCTATATTTGTTTAATTTCGCACAAGTCAAAGTACTTTATCCGGCAGCGCATATAAATAAAGAGAGAAAATGAATATGGCGTGTAGTGATGGTGGAGGTGTTTGTTTGTGTCTGAGTCCAGCGCAACAACTGAGATTACGGTGAAATTACCGCAACAGTTATTAACGGAATTAGACGGTTATGTTCAACAAGAAAATGTAAATCGGAACGAGTTTATTTACCAGGCTACAAAAATGTATTTGCGTGAACGTAAAATTAGACATATTCGTGAATCCATGAGAAGAGGCTATATGGAAATGGCAAAGATAAATTTAACAATTGCTTCGGAAAGCTTTCAAGCAGAGTATGAGGCAGAGCATACGGTTGAACGCTTAGTAAGCGGGGGATAAACCTTTGAATATTAAACGTGGAGACGTTTATTTTGCAGACCTGTCCCCAGTTGTTGGCTCGGAACAAGGCGGTGTACGCCCGGTTCTTGTTATTCAAAACGACATCGGGAATCGGTTCAGTCCCACAGTAATTATTGCGGCTATAACTGCACAAATTCAAAAAGCGAAGCTGCCTACACATGTTGAAATTGATGCGAAGCGATATGGTTTTGAAAGAGATTCAGTTATATTATTGGAGCAAATTCGTACCATAGATAAACAACGCTTAACCGATAAAATCACCCATCTCGATGACGAAATGATGGAAAAGGTAAATGAAGCTTTACAGATCAGCATAGGTCTTATCGAATTTTAGATTAATGCGCTCTTTCTAATATGAAAGGGCGCATTTTTTATTGAAATGTCTTCTGTTCTTGGGTTTTTGGGGCCTGATTTGTATTTTATCTTTTCAACTGGGGAGTGGTTTGTTGTTTTGGGTCCCGTACAGAGGGTTGCTGGCTCAACATGGGATCTAATTTGCCATTTTGGATCCTGTACAGAGGGATGAGTGGTCAAAATAGGATCTAATTTGTCGTTTTGGGTCCGGTACGGAGCAGTGCTCGCTCAACACGGGCTCTAATTTGTCATTTTGGATCCCGTACCGGGGTGTGAGTAGCCAAAACGGGCTCCAATATGCCGTTTTAGGTCCCGTACTAAGGGTTGCTCGCTCAACATGGGATCTAATTTGCCATTTTGGATCCCGTACAGAGGGATGAGTGGTCAAAATAGGATCTAATTTGTCGTTTTGGGTCCGGTACGGAGCAGTGCTCGCTCAACACGGGCTCTAATT
>JANWJP010000129.1 GCA_025451895.1 Robertmurraya sp. | reverse complement strand
GCAATGATTTGCCAGTTTTTATCGACTCATATCATTGACCTGATGTATCATTTTAAATTAAGTGAAGGAAAACTGTTAATCTTTGCCTGGAGAAGAAAATGACCTTTTGGACAGGGAATGTTTATATGTTTTTGAAGGTAAACGAATAAACATAGCTTTACACTATGTTCATTTTAACCGGACAAAACCAAAGTATATTTTAAAAACATTTCGGCAGTTGACATCTATCGGAATAACCGGGAGCTAGTGTCCGCTTCCATGAAGACCGCATTCAGTTTTTGCATGACCGGTCCAACGTCCGGATCGGGGATCTTCCCCTTTTGAGACAGCTCTGGTGCAGGGAGCACAGCCGATGCTGGGAAAGTTTTGATCGTGCAAAGGATTATAAGGTAGATTATTAAGACGGATATAGGTCATTACATCATCCCATGTCCAATGTATCAGAGGGCAAATTTTAATCTTCTTGAATCTTTCATCTCTGTTAATGTACCGGGTTTGACTTCTTGTCGGTGATTGTTCTCTTCTGAGGCCGGAAATCCATGCTTTTGTGTCTTTTAAGGCTTCTTCAAAAGGGACAATTTTCCGCAAATAACAGCATTGATTTGGGTTGATTGTCCAAAGTTTTTCACCGTATTTTTCTGCTTGTTCATCCAGTGTCAGTGCAGGTTTTATCATTTTGATTTGCAGGGAAGGGTAGTGCGTTTTTATTTTTTCAATTAAATGATAGGTTTCCGGAAAATGAAGGCCGGTATCAAGAAAGACAATATGTGTATTTTTGTTGAATTTGTTTAACAGATCAATTAATACAATCCCTTCGGCGCCAAAACTGCATGCGTATATAATTTCATGGTTTTTATACTCGGAAAAGGCCCATTTTAAAATATCCGTGTAATCAGGCAAGGTTTCAATTAAATAGTCAACTTTTTCCTGCTGCCAATTTTCATAAGTAAGCTGTTCAGACAAGATCAAAACCTCCGCTGTTAACTTTGCAGCTGCGGCCGGAAACTTCCAGTGTCAGGCATTCGTTGTTTCGAACGGTAAATTTGTTCATGTTATTGAGATGTCCATAACGGCAATAAGAGAGGAATGCTCTTGTCCAAGTGCCGTGGCTGAATAATAAAAGGTTTGAGCCGGATGGATAGTTGTCCAGAAATGCCATTATTCTTTCTTGTAATCGGCTGATTCCCTCTCCGAACGTGATCTTTAAAGGGGTCTCTATCCAATCATTCCCGTGCTTCTTCATGAGATGCTCTTTCGGTTTGCCCTCAAATGGGCCGAAATCATATTCATCCAGCAACGGTTCAACTTCCGGTTGGTATCCGTAATAAAAGGCGGTCTGTGCCGTTCGTTTCAGAGTGCTGGAAAGAATGTAATCGAAGGGCTCTCTTTGTTTGATGAACTTTTTATTTTTCGAAACTTCCTGCAGAAGTTCAGGTGAAGGCGGGGATATATCAATATCCCGTCTTCCCTGCAGAAGGTTAAGTTCATTCCAGTAAGTGGGAAGATGTCTTACAAGGGTAATTTGCATTTATTTTCCTCCAAATAGAATGTCTCGCTTTTTAAGCCGCACCGCTGTGATTCTAGGATCAACACATCCCGAAGTTTAACATTTCCTAAATTTACATTTGGTCCTGCCACTCTGATAAAATAGATTTGCTGTCTTGGGGTAGGTGCTTCAAAGATAATCTTTTTGCTGTCCAATTCTTCCAACAGTTCTTTAATCAGATGGTCTTTCACCTTTCCGTTTTTTTCGTAAATTCCGGAACTGGCTGAATCTCTTCCTTCGGTGATAACATAATCACAACCTGCTTCAAGCAGCAATTTGATTTCTTCTTTCCATTGTGAAACCGGCATATTTTTTCCTGCATCTTTTGAGCCCACTTCCCCGATGATGTGAAATTCCTGTTTCAGGTTGTTTACTAGTGTCAGCCGTTCTTCCAGCGGAATTTCTATTGTTCCGTTGGATATTTCTATCCATTCGATGCCAAGTTCCCGGAGTTTTGCCAAATATTCAGGAATTTTCTTTTGAAAATAACATTTTTCAAATAATGTTCCTCCGCAATAAGGTTTAATTCCGTATCTTTTATAGAGTTCGATTTTTTCTTTCAGGTTTGGAGTTATATAAGCAGAGCCAATTCCCATTTTTACGATATCAATGATATGGCTGTATTCAGAAAGAAAGTTTTCCAATTCTGCCTTAGGTGTTCCCACATCAATGATTGATGTCAGCCCATAAGTTCTGTTGCCGGTTGTTCGCTTCGGTAAGTTTAGAAAGTCCATCGGGATGCCCTCCTCAATTTTTCTAGGATAGATTATTCAAGAATTGGGTCAATGTGTAAATATTGGGCTTTTTTCACGGGAAATGGGCTTTTCTTCAACAGAATCAGCTTATGGCCATTTTTTTACATTTGTATAAATGGAAAATAAAAATCAAACAATAGTAAAGCCTTTTTAAAGAAGCGGCAAAAGATCTGAAATTGCAGAAACTGAAATTAAAATATAAAAATATCCTGAAACAATGTGCTTTAGCGGGGGGTTCTTTTTCATGGCTGAGAAAAAAAACAGGGGGATGGCGGTGGCGGCGATCAGCACTGTTCCGTTGATTTTAGTTTTGGGAAACTCAATGTTAATCCCTATTCTTCCCAAAATGAAGTCGGAATTGGATATTTCACAATTTCAAGTAAGTCTTATTATAACTGCCTTTTCTGTGGCAGCCGCTGTATCCATTCCGTTTTTAGGGTATTTATCTGACCGTTTTTCAAGGAAGACAGTGATTATTCCGGCACTTTTTTTATATGGAAGCGGGGGATTGCTTGCAGGTGCCGCGGCAGCCTGGTGGTTCGGTTCTGCTTATCAATGGATACTTGCGGGAAGGATCATGCAGGGGATAGGTGCGGCGGGAACGGCGCCGATTGCAATGGCATTAACCGGAGATTTATTTAAGGGAGGAGAGCAAAGCAAAGTACTCGGGCTTGTGGAAGCTTCGAACGGGATCGGTAAGGTAATCAGTCCGATTATCGGTTCTTTGCTCGCTTTGTTCATTTGGTATTCAGTATTTTTCGCTTTTCCGGTTTTTTGTCTGCTTTCCATATTGTTGATGCTTTTTTTTGTCAAAGAAAAGAAGAAAAAACAAGAACCTCCTTCTCTTGGCCAATACACCAAAGGGCTTCTGTCTGTTTTTAAAACAGAAGGCAGGTGGCTGTTTGTTGCTTATTTGACAGGAGCCGCGTGTTTGTTCACGTTGTTTGGGATTCTGTTTTATATATCCGATATTCTTGAGACAAATTATCAAATTGACGGAGTATTGAAAGGAGGTATTCTGGCAATACCGCTTCTGTTTATGACGACAACTTCCTATATAACGGGCAGTAAAATAGGAAAAAATATGCAATTAATGAAAAAGCTTATAGTTTCCGGGTTATTATTGATGACTGCCTCATTTTCCTCGCTGGCCTTTTTTAAAAATTTGGTTGTGTTTATTTCCATTCTTGCTGTCAGCAGTCTTGGCACCGGTTTGGTGCTGCCGTGCATAAACAGCTTTATCACCGGTTCTGTTTCCAAAGAACAGAGAGGGTTTGTTACCTCGCTTTACGGCTCCGTCCGGTTTCTCGGGGTGGCAGTCGGTCCTCCGGTTTACAGCGCGCTCATGGAATGGTCTGTAAAAGGGATGTTTTTTACAACTGCAGCATTCACCTTAGTAACAGCAGTTTTAAGCATGGCGTTCATCCGGGGAGGAAAAAAAGAGCCTTCAGAAAAACAGGATACTTTATTTGAGCGTCTTCGATTTACATAAATGGCTAGTCTTCATTATGCACTTGATTATCATTTTGAGGAGTTGAAATTAATTGCAAATCTATTTTTCACCGGAAATACTGACCAGCCGTTTTCAGGTCTTAAATGTAGTCGATGATCATGACAAAGCGGTGGGGAATGTGGCATTTTTGTTTGATGAGAAAAAACTGTATGTTTATGGAATTTTGGAAGAGGAAGGGGTTGCAGCTGATTTTAAGGATTTAGTAACCCCGTACTTAAAGGGGCTGGCTAAAATTAAAGAGGATTTAGAAGTTTACTCCTGTCTTTATATTGGCTGTAAAAAGATTAAATTGGACGGGGAAGAAGAGGACAGATAACACCAATTTTTAACTTTTTCCGACAGAAGCCTCCCATCCTCAAGGAACGTGTTTCTTATCGTTAGACAGGATTACCCGGGAAGCCCCCGCTTCAAGCAAGCTGCAAGGGTGGTAAGTGGAGGGTAGTTCACTTCCACGGTTTTAGAAAAATATAAGGGTTAAGGCAGTTTTTTGGTCGAAAAGACAAAGGCTGTCCCAAAAGGAACAGCCTTTCTATATAACAGATTTTTGATTAAATTTTCATAATTCCGCCAGTGCTTGCGCTTGTTACAAGCTTTGAGTAACGGGCCAAATAGCCTTTCTTCACTTTCGGCTCAAAGCCTTTCCATTTTTCTTTTCGTTTTGCAAGTTCTTCATCGGATACTTCCAGGGTGATTTTGCGATTATTTAAATCGAGTTCGATCATATCACCGTCTTCAACAAAGGCAATCGGTCCGCCTTCTGCGGCTTCCGGAGAGATATGCCCGATGGAAATTCCCCTTGAAGCTCCTGAGAAACGGCCGTCGGTAATTAATCCTACTTTGGCACCGAGGCCCCGTCCGACTATTTGTGAAGTGGGAGCTAGCATTTCCGGCATTCCCGGTCCGCCTTTCGGTCCTTCATAGCGGATGACGACAACATGTCCTTCTTTTACTTTGCCTGTGATAATACCGGATAAAGCTTCTTCCTGAGAATCAAAGCAGATGGCCGGTCCTCTGTGATAGCCTCCGACAGACGGGTCAACGGCCCCGACTTTAACAACGGCGCCATCCGGTGCAAGGTTTCCAAATAAAATGGCCAGTCCGCCTTTTTCAGAATGCGGATTATCTAAAGGACGAATGACTTCATGATCTAAAATCTCACAGCCCTCAACATTCTCTTTAATTGTTTTTCCTGTAACGGTCAGGCAGTCACCGTTAAATGCTCCCGGTTTTTTGAGCAGTTCGTTAATAATGGCACTGATTCCGCCTGCTCTGTGTACATCCTCGATATGAATGTCCGAAGCGGGAGCGATTTTTGCCAGATGCGGAACGCGGGCGGCGATTTCATTGATTCTCTCCAAAGAATAATCAATTTCTGCTTCATGGCATAATGCCAGTGTATGAAGAACGGTATTTGTAGAACCGCCCATCGCCATATCCAGGGCAAACGCATTGTCGATTGCTTCCGGTGTAACAATGTCACGCGGTCTAATATCTTTTTCGATAAGTTCCATTAACTGCATAGCTGATTTTCTTACAAATTCCTTCCGCTCAGGGGAATCGGCAAGAATGGTTCCGTTACCCGGAAGTGCCAGTCCCAATGCTTCTGCAAGGCAGTTCATGGAGTTGGCCGTAAACATTCCGGAACATGAACCGCAGGACGGACAGGCTAATTGTTCAATTTCCCGCAATTCATCTTCATCAATTTTTCCTGATTGGTAAGCGCCCACTCCTTCAAAAACGGAATTCAGGTTAATTGCTCTTCCATCTTTGGTTTTTCCGGCTCTCATCGGTCCGCCGCTTACAAAGATTGTCGGGATATTTAAACGTAAAGCCGCCATCATCATTCCCGGTGTAATTTTATCACAATTTGGGATACAAACCATTCCGTCAAACCAATGGGCAGAAACCACGGTTTCCACTGAATCGGCAATGATTTCCCGGCTTGGCAGGGAATAGCGCATGCCGATATGCCCCATTGCAATACCGTCGTCGACCCCGATTGTATTCATTTCAAACGGCACTCCGCCGGCTTCACGAATGGCATCTTTAACGATTTTTCCAAACTCCTGGAGATGCACATGTCCGGGAACGATATCAATGTATGAGTTCACCACTGCAATAAACGGTTTGCCAAAGTCCTCTTCTTTTACGCCGGCTGCGCGAAGCAGGCTTCGGTGCGGGGCTCTGTCCACACCTTCAGTAATCATTTTACTTCGTAATTCTGCCATAATTTCTTCCTCTCCTTCTGCAAGAAAACGATATCTGATGATTGTTATTTTTTGACTTTTTTAATTTGTTAAAAAACTACGGATAAAAATGTTTATTATTTAAACAGACAAATAATCTTAAACTTTTTCCCATTTTATCATTATTTAAAGAATTAGGGTAGACAAAATATGTATAAGAGATCGCATGTTGTCAATAAATTTGAAATAATACAATAAAAAGGCAGACTTTGTCAGCCCGCCTGTTTACTGCAGTGGTAATATTCGGGTGTCTGATTGTATCTGTTTTTGGCAAATAAGCGGAAAGGTTATGGTAAAATGTGTTCCTTTGCCTTTTTGGCTTTTTACCCTGATATCTCCTTTTAAATTTTTAATAATCTTAAAAACAATCATCATCCCCAGTCCGGTTCCTTTTTCTTTTGTAGTAAAGTAGGGGTTTGCCAGATTCTCCAATTCATGTGAAGTCATGCCGATTCCGTTGTCAATAATATGAATGAAAAGCTTGTCTCCATCCTTTTCCAGAAGGAGACGGAGTTTTCCGCCGTTTTCCATGGCTTCAATGGCATTTTTTATAAGATTAATAAAACATTGGCGAACTTTATGACTGTCCCCGAGAATATAGTATTCTTCATCTGTTCCAACGATGTCAATGGTTACGAAATGTGATTTTGCATAAGGTTTCAGGAGATTTGTAATATAGAGGAGTTCATCGGAAATATTAATATTGGCTAATGTTTCCTGTTCAGGTTTTGTCAGTTGCAAAAACCCCTGAATAATATTCTGTGCCCTTTTTAATTCGTCTAAAGCGTATCCGGCGTATTCCTGTCTTTTTTCCTGTGAATCTTCATCTACTAAAGCTTCTACAAAACCTTGAGTAATTGTGATTGGATTCTTCACCTCATGGGAAATGCTTGCAGAAATTTGACTGATTATGCTCATTTTTTCAACTTTTATTAGTTCTTTTCGCATATGAAAGTTGCCGACCATCGTTTCAATTAAGTACACCCCGATCCAAATCGTTAATCCTTGGGCAATAAAGTAGTAGAAAGGTATGTTTTCGCTGTTCAACGGAATTTGCCAGAAGAAATTTGCCAGGATGACAGTAAGAATCGCGGTGCTTAGAGCCGTTGTAATCGCAAACAGAATTCTCTTGTCCATGTTTAAACGGAGAAACTTCCCGGAAAGCAGCGGTACGAAAACGGCAATTAAGGTAAGAACCGTCACACTGATTTGAATACCTTCACCGCCGAAGAGGAACCAATATCCCAGCATTGCCGCATAGATAGGGATACTAAAGAAATATCCCCCGTACAGCGCACCAATAATAAAGGGAACCTGACGCAGATCAAACAGAAATCCTGTGGAAAATTCAATTGGAAAACTCATGCACAAAATTGCCGATAGGGAGAGCATTGTAACAAATGCAGGCATTTTTAAATTTGGTTTTATACGGTTTCTATCCACCCAAAACATTTGAAAAATAAAAATCGGCAATAAAATGAACAGCCCGTTTACAAGCAGCCTCTCGACTTCAGAACTCACAGGATCACCTCTCCGGTTATAATTGTCACAAATATGTCACATTTATTATAAATTCTATTTTTTTGTTATTCTGTGACATTTATCACAACAAAAATTGTGAGCATTGATTTGAAACTGTTCTGTTCCGTCAGCTTTTATTCAGCTTTATAAATGTTTCATAATCTTCTAAATATGGAAAAATATTGTAATATTTTGAAAGATAAATTATACTATTTTATAAGATTTTATCTATTACCATTTAGTGGCACAAAGCGGACTCACTAACTGAATCGCATGTTAATTAAAGGGAATTCAAAGGAAGGAGTATTATGAGATCTGTTATTTCGAAGTTATTTATCGGTCAAATAGCACGATTGCAAAGGAGTTTTACCGTTGAAGATGTAAAAAAATACAATGAATT
>JANWJP010000128.1 GCA_025451895.1 Robertmurraya sp. | reverse complement strand
GTTTCCTTATCAAGCACCGTGCCCGCACCGACAATCATCCCCTCACTCCCTGACCGGGACAATTCCGCAATCGCATCCTCTGCTCCGGGAGTGGAAAAAGTGATCTCAAGAGAGCGAATTCCTCCCTTAAAAGCGCTTTTCCCAACTTCCACCGCGTCTTCACTGCTTTTTCCGCGAATAACAGCCACCAAGTAACCTTTATGCATTTCCTGTAAAACTTCATATTTTTGAATCATGCGTCTTCACCTGATTTACTTAATATTGAAAATAACTCCTTTATAATCCTAATAATCTTGGGAGAATCATCGAAATCTCCGGAATATACGTAACTAAGAGCAAGGCAACAACAATCGCTCCGTAAAATGGCAATAGCGGCTTGATCACTTGTTCAATCTCCAGTTTCGCCACACTTACACCGGCGAACAAGGCGCTGCCGACCGGCGGGGTGATATTGCCGACACATAAGTTCATTACCATCATAATCCCGAAATGAACCGGATCCATTCCAAAGCTTGTACAGATCGGCAGGAAAATCGGCGTGAAAATTAATACGGCAGGAGTAATATCCATAAATGTGCCAATAAACAACAGAAAGACATTAATGATTAAAAGCAATAAAATCGGGTTCGATGTAATTCCCAGGAGACCTTCACTAATCATTTGCGGTATTCCGGTAAAAGACATCACCCATGACATGACCCCTGACGCTGCAACTAGAAGCATAATCATACAGGTCAGTTCAACGGATTCTAAAAAGATTCCGGGAAGATCCTTCAGTTTCACTGTCCGGTAAACAAAAGACAAAATCAGGCAATATAATACCGCAACGGCAGCAGCTTCTGTTGCTGTAAAAATGCCGGACAATATACCACCGATAACGATCACAATGAGCATCAGGCTGGGAATTGCGTCGATTGTCGTCTTTAAAGCTACTTTAAATGTCACCCGGTCTGAAACAGGATATTTTTGTCTTTTTGCAATAATATAGCCTACAACCATACAAAGCAGTCCCCACAGAATTCCGGGCAGATATCCTGCAATAAACAGAGCTGCAATCGAGGTTCCGCCGCTCGCAAGGGAATATATAATCAAAGTCTGACTCGGAGGGATAATTAAACCGGTCGGTGCTGTGGCAATATTGGCCGCCGCTGAGAATTTCGGGTCATACCCTTCCTTTTTCTGCATCGGCCCCATCACACCGCCAATTGCCACGGCTGAAGCCACTGATGAACCGGCAATGGAACCAAACAACATATTTCCGACGATATTCGTATGAGCAAGGGCACCGGGAGCTCTGCCCACTAAAATTTTCGCAAAATTAACAAGACGTTCGGCAATCCCTCCATTTGTCATTAAAATTCCCGCCAAAATGAAAAAGGGAACTGCCAATAAAGAGAAATTATCAATTCCGGTAACAAGTTTTTGCCCGGCTGTAAACAAAGCCATATCCAACGGCAACTGGGTTAAGATCGTTACCATAGATGCGATCGCGATACTGACGGCGATCGGGACACTTAGAACAAGCAAAATCACAAAGACAGCCAATAATATAAGACCTGCCTCCAATGCCATGAGGGCCACTCCTTCTAATTTTTAAATTTATTTAATCTTCAGGTTTTTCTTCCGTTTGCACCCGTCTGTTATTTGAGAATATTTCCACAATGCCAATAAGTGAATAAATCAAGAAAAGAACTCCACCCACCGGAAGGGATAAGTACAAATACTCCATCGGCAATCTTAACGAAGGAGAGACTTGACCGGCTGCATTCTGCAGCGCAGTGATTCCTCCCATGATTAAAATGAGAACAGAGAACAGAATCGCAAACAACTCTACGATGAGATTAATAACAAACTGAGACTTCTTGGGGAATTTACGGGCAATAAACACGATCGCCAGATGTCTTTTCTGCCCGTACACATAGCCTGCCCCGAGCATTGTCAACCATATTAGCGAAAATCGCAGAAACTCCTCCGAAACTGTACTTGGTGAACCCAAAACAAAACGGGTAAAAACTTGCCAGCACCCCATGGCAGACATAACTGCCAGCAATATTACGGATAATGTTCCGATAATTCTGTCAAGAACCAATTTCACACAATGTCTCTCCCCGTGTTGAACGGATCACAGGCTATAAAAATGCCCTGTCCTTTTATAAACTTGACTTCCATGAAGAACTGGTTGTCACCGCGCCTCTGTCGGAAATTAAGAAAAAGCTTGCTGATTTGTATAACTCGGAGAATCAGCCTGATGCAATCATTGCAGGAAACGATCTTTTGCTTAAAGAGACATTAAGTTTTCTAAAAGAAAACAACATCTCAATTCCTGAAGAAACAGCGGTAATCGGAATTGACGATGTTTCTTACGCAGATATTTATCATCCTTCGTTAACAACCATCGCTCAACCGACAGAAGATATGGGAGAAAAAGCTGCGGAAATTATCCTGAACAGAATTGAAGGAAAAACGGACAGCGTACCTGTTGTCTACCGTTTTTCTCCAAAACTGAACATGCGCGGGTCCTGTTAGAAAACACTCTAAACAAAAAAGCAACGCAGAATTTCAGCTCTGCGCTGCTTTTTTTCTTTTTATTCAGGACGGATTTTGACGCGAACTACCTTAATGATTTCCATCATAATAACCGCTGCGAGAGCCAGGCCCGCTGCCGGCAAGAATTCATTCAATCCGAATTCAACGGGAATATGGAAAACTTCTCTTGAAATCGGCAAGATGGTAACGCCATATAAAACGAACCCAAGCAAAACTGCGCCAAGAACCGGTTTATTGCTGAAAAAGCCGGCACCAACAGCCGTCTGCGTATTGGAACGGGCAGGAAAAGTCTGCAACGTCCTCGACAAAATTAACGTCGTAAATGCCATTGCCACCCCCATCTCTGCCGAATAATGAAGACCAAAATGAAAAGAAATGATTACCGCTATGCCGATTAAAGCACCGCGGACAGAAACGGCGGCCAATGTCCCCCCTGTAAAAATTCCCTCCTTAGGGTCACGCGGCTTTTGCTTCATCACATTCGGCTCGGGCTTTTCCATTCCCAAGGCAATCGCCGGCAATGAATCATTGACCAAATTGATAAACAAGAGCTGCAGGGCGGTGAAAGGATTGGGAAGATTGGCCAGTACAGCATAAAGGATGGCGATAATCGCTCCCAGATTCCCTGCAAACAAGTAAGCAATCGCCTTTTTAATATTGCTGTAAACGGTCCTGCCCACGCTGACAGCCCTGACGATGGAAGCGAAATTATCATCGGTCAAGATCATCGCTGCGGCATCCTTGGCCACATCTGTTCCGCTTCCCATCGCCACGCCGATATCGGCTTGCTTTAATGCAGGGGCATCATTCACGCCGTCACCGGACATCGCCGTCACCTGGTCTTTTTTCTGCCAGGCCCGTACGATACGGATTTTATTTTCCGGAGAAACACGGGCATAGACGGATATTTGCTCCAATTTTTGATCAAGTTCTGCATCGGACATAGCATCTAATTCCTGTCCCGATATGGCAATATCATTTTCATCCATCAACCCGATATCCCGGCCGATTGCCCGGGCGGTCGTTTTATGGTCACCGGTAATCATCACCGGTTTAATCCCCGCACTCTTGGCATTATTAATGGCATCATAAACTTCTTTTCGCGGCGGATCGATCATCGCCGTCAAACCGACCAACACGAGATCATTTTCATCGCTTTCGCTAATATTTGTAATTTCCCCCGGCATTTCCTTATATCCGTAGGCCAGCACCCTTAAAGCCCGATTGGAATATTCTTCATTGGCTTCAATGAATTTTTTCAAATTCTCCTGATTTAACGGCTCTTTCTTTCCATTTATCAGTACATATTTGGCACGCTGGAACATGACATCCGGACCGCCCTTCGTAAACAGAAGGGTCTTATTATCCATACGGTGGACAGTCGACATCAGTTTGCGGTCCGAATCAAAGGGTAATTCAGCAAGTCTGGCAAATTTTTCGCGAACCTCATTATAATCCTTGTTGCAGGCGCTGGCGAATTTGATTAACGCTATTTCCGTCGGGTCGCCGACTTCCTTGCCCTCATTATTGATATAAGAATCATTGCAAAGGACAGCAATATTTATGAGCAGTTCCTCGGACGGACTCCTTCTTTCCGGAGACTCATCCACTTTCTTTGTTCCTGTCTCAGGGAGAAAATACTCCGTCACAGTCATCCTGTTTTGAGTTAATGTTCCTGTTTTATCAGTGGCAATGACGCTTGCGGAACCGAGAGTTTCCACGGCGGGAAGTTTCCGGATAATAGCATTTTGCTTCGCCATATTATTCGTCCCGATGGAAAGAACGATCGTTACAATTGCCGACAATGCCTCGGGAATCGCAGCAACAGCAATAGCCACAGAAAACATCAGGGCGTTAAGAATTGCCGTGCCCATATCGGTGACCGTATTTCCAAACCATATGCGGCCTGTCTGGAGGGCAAAAATTAGCACGCAAAGAACCAAAATAGCAATACCGAGCTTTTTGCTGAAAACATTTAATTTTCGCTGCAGCGGTGTTTCCTTTGCTTCTGCCCCGGCAAGCATACCGGCAATTTTACCAATTTCCGTTTTTTCCCCCGTTTCAGTCACGACAAAACGGCCGTGTCCGTAAACAACGAGGGATGTGCTGAACACCATATTTGTCCGGTCTCCAAGCGGAACTTCATTTCTCAAGGCATCTGTATGTTTTTCCACCGCCTCTGACTCGCCGGTCAACATTCCTTCATTAACCTTTAAAGAGGCACTTTGCAAGAGACGGCCGTCAGCAGGAACATAATCTCCCGCCTCCAGCAAAACTATATCGCCCGGGACCAGTTCGCGGGCGGGAATCGTTTGTTTTAACCCTTCCCGCATGACCTTTGCCTCCGGAGCAGCCATATTTTTTAATGCCTCAAGCGAACTTTCGGCTTTTTTCGTCTGAACGACACTTATGACCGAATTCAATAACAATACAAGCAAAATAATAATCGACTCAACTATTTCACCGAGAGCCGCCTGAACGCCGGCAGCAATAAGGAGAATAATGACCATCGGATCCTTAAATGTCTCTAAAAAAAGCTTCCATACCGGCACCTTTTCTTGATCCTTCAATTCGTTGTAACCGTGCTTCTCCAGACGTCTGTTCACTTCTTCCTTCATCAACCCGTTATCGGCCGACTGAAGTTCCTGAAGCGTCTCTTCCCTGCTCAACAGATAAAAATCCATATTCCCGCTCCTTTCCAAAAAATAAAGCAAATTTTTGATGCTGCAGTAATCGGTGAATACGGAAAAGGGAGTATGTAACACAGTTTCTTTCTAGCCAATATGTTTTCCACAACAATGTTAAAATATCGTTACACTGCAAAGGAAACAATTGGCTGATGTGCAAAATAAAAAAAGCGAGATCTTTGCCGTTAAGGCAAAGGTCTCGCTTTAGCTGCTTCCGCCAAAATAAAACCGATGATGCAATCATCATGACATGACGGTTTTATTTGGAATAAAAGATTTATCCCAAGCTACTCCCCTTTGACAAAAGTCAAGGTATTCATCTGTGAAAATTATATTACCATAATTTTTGACCTGTGAAAAGCAATAAGTATGTGTTTTATTCTCCGGATTTTTTCATTTTATATTGCCGGTACATATACGCCGCCCATTTGCCGCTGTTATTTTTCCGGATATTATTCAATAATCCTTCTATGAACACATCTTTCAATTGCGGCTTCTCCAAATCCTCCATCAGTAAAAAGGCTGATTCACAGACAAGCGGGTCATGTTTATTTTCCTGAACGGTTTCCTTCAACAGAGTAATAACGGCTTCTTTCGATATTTCCGGTTCAACCCCGAGTGCCTCCAAATAATCTTCCGAAATGGAGGAAATATGGGCATACCTGGCAATAATCCCCGCTTTTTCAACGATCGCCCGGCAAATCCGCTCTAAATCAGCGGGAAGCTGGTCAACGAGAATGAATTCGGAATAGCCTTTCATAAAGCCGTTGATGGAAAAAAACAACTCCAATTGCATATCAGCTTTCAGTTCTGAATACTGTTTTTGTATGACAGAAAGCAAGAGCCTGTTAAACATGGAACGGTAATTTTTTAATGTCTGAAGTAAATCCCTGTTTAATGAAAAACTGTGCTCTTTTAAAAATATTTTCGCAAAATCAGCCTGTTCTTCAAATTTAGTAAAAACAGCATATAAAAAGTCATACAATAATTTCCCTCTGTCTTCCTGGGAACTGACCGCCTGTTCAATATTAGCAATAAAACTGCTCATAAAATCATCAATAATACTAAAAATTAACTCATCTTTCGATTTGAAATAGAGATAAAAAGCTCCTTTCGAAATGCCGCAGCGCTCCGTAATTTGCTGTACAGAAGTCGCTTCCAGGCCGTATTCGGCAAACAATTCAATGGATTTAGCCATAATTAACTGCTTTTTGGTCATTTCCATACCCCTATCATTTGACAATTGACCAGTTAGTCATTATTATAAGAAAAATGTAGGGTAAAAGTCAATTTAGGTAGGTGTAGCAATGAAAGGCTTAGTAAATTTTGTCCTGAAAAATAAACTGGCTGTATGGCTGCTGACGATAATCATTGCAGCCTCCGGGATTTATTCAGGCGCAAAAATGAAAATGGAATCCATCCCTGACATTTCCATTCCTTATTTAATTGTCGTCGGCGTCTATCCCGGTGCAACTCCTGAACAGGTAATGGAAGAAGTATCGATCCCGATTGAAAAAGCAGTCGAAGGACTGGAAGATGTCAAAGCCGTTTATTCCAGTTCATCCTCAAGCGTATCGCAGATTCACATTGAATACGAATACGGCGTTGATATGGATGAGAAAAGGCGCAAACTGGAATCTGCCATAGATCAGGTAAAATTACCTGAAGAAGTGGAACAACCGGAAGTCATGACCTTCAGCATGAATATGGTGCCGGTGGTTGTCCTTTCCGTGAGCAGCACAGAGGAAGACATTGTTGATTTAACCTCCACAGTGGAGAACAGATTGCTGCCAAAAATCGAAAAACTTGACGGAGTCGCTTCCGCTGCGATCACCGGACAGCATATCGAAGAAGTTGAATTTACATTCAATCATGAAAAAATGGCCTCCCTCGGCCTGTCTGAAGATGATGTCAAGCAAATGATTCAGGCCAGCGACATCGCTTTATCTTTAGGCTTGTACGAATTTATTGACAGCGAAGAAGCGTTGGCGATTGACGGAGATATCAAAACAGTCGACGAGTTAAAAGAAATCCTGATTCCGGTCACACCAACCGCTGAAAATCCTGCTCCTTTCGTCAAACTTGGTGACATCGCAACCATCGAAACGGTGGGCAAGGTACAATCCATCTCCCGGACAAACGGGGAGGACGCCATTTCCATTCAAATTATTAAAGGCCAACAGGCAAATACGGTCCAAGTTGTAAATGCCGTCAAAGATTTGATGGAAGAGGAAAAAGAGGCCATCGACGGTTTAGTCGTTGATATTTCCATGGATCAGGGTAAACCGATTGAAGAATCCGTATACTCCATGGTCGAGAAAGCTTTATTCGGCGGATTATTTGCTGTTATCATCATCTTTTTATTCTTAAGAAACTTCAGGTCTACAATTATTTCGATTATTTCGATTCCCGTTTCTATCTTAACGGCCTTGCTTATTTTGCATTGGCTCGATATTACTCTGAACATAATTACGCTTGGTGCCATTACGGTGGCAATCGGACGTGTCATTGATGACTCCATTGTCGTCGTTGAAAATATATACCGGCGAATGTACCTGAAAGAAGAAAAACTTCGCGGCCGGGCCTTAATCCGTGAAGCAACAATTGAAATGTTCAAACCGATTCTCTCTTCGACATTGGTTACCGTAGCTGTATTCGCACCGCTGATTTTTGTCGGAGGCATGGTCGGCGAATTATTCATGCCGTTCGCTTTAACCATGACTCTTGCACTCGGTGCTTCACTGCTGGTAGCTATTACAATCGTGCCAACCCTTTCCCACTCTTTATTCCGTAAAAGGCTTTACGGGGAGGAACAAGAAAGAGTATACAAAAAACCAGGCAGATTGGCCCTTTGGTATAAAAATGTTTTAAACAAAGCCTTAAACCATAAAATTATTACTTCGCTCATTGCCGTTGTTTTACTGGCCGGATCAATCGGCCTGACTCCGCTTATCGGCTTCAGTTTCCTTGGCTCATCGGAGGAAAAGGTAATGTACCTGACATATACTCCTAAAGCCGGCGAATTGCGGGAGGAAACAGAAAAAAATGTTGCCGAAGCTGAAAAGGAATTATTGAAACGGAAAGATATAGAGATTCTGCAATTATCCATCAACAGTTCCGAAAATGCCGATGTCGCCACATTGATGATGGGCGGAGGAAACGGCGCGTTGATGTTCTTAACTTTTGACCCGGATACAGAAAATTTCCAGGATGTCAAAAAAGAAATTATTGAAACCCTAGAAGACTTGGGACATTCCGGAGAATGGAAATCCCAGGAGTTCCATACAACCGGAGTCGCATCCAATGAGTTAAGTTATACATTATACAGTGAAAACCTGAATGATTTGTTAACAGCCGTTAAAGATGTGGAAAAAGCCCTTGCTGATGTGGAAAACCTGGAAGATATCACTTCCGATGCCGAAGACCCGTACGTGGAAAATGTCCTGAAAGTTTCACAGCAGCATCTCCTTCAATACGGTTTAACAACGGCACAAATTGTCATGACTTTGTCAGACTCCGGCAAAAAAGAAGTACTGACAACCGTTCAAAGTGACGGCAGCGAAATTGAAGTCATCGTCAAGCGCGAAGAAAAACTGGCGCCTAAAACAATCGATGAGTTACTGGCAACCGAAATTCAGACACCGCTCGGCACATCCGTGCCATTGTCTGAACTGGTCATTCTTGAAGAAGGCACAACCTTAAATACATTAAACCGTTCGACAGGAAAATATTATGCAACGGTTTCAGCAACCGTCAAAACTAAGGATATTTCCGCAGCCACTTCGGAAGCTGATAAAAAAATCGACAAACTTGACTTGCCAAAAAGCGTTGAAGTCGGTATTTCCGGGGTTGCAGCAGACATGAAAGAAACCTTTACACAGCTAGGCATCGCAATGATTGCCGCGGTTGCAATCGTCTACTTCATTCTGGTCGTAACATTTGGTGAAGGTCTGGCACCATTTGCAATCCTGTTCTCTTTACCGTTCACGGTCATCGGTTCCTTTGCAGGCCTGTTCATCACCGGACACACCATTTCCGTCCAGGTCATGATGGGACTGTTGATGTTAATTGGTATTGTGGTTACCAACGCCATCGTCCTTGTCGACAGGATTATCCGGATGGAACGCGAAGGCGGTCTGCCAATGCGGGATGCAATCCTTGAAGCTGGAGCTACCCGTCTGCGGCCGATTTTGATGACAGCGATCGCCACAATGGGAGCCATGCTGCCTATGGCGATGGGTCTCGGAGGCGGCGGAGGCCTCATGTCAGAAGACCTTGCTGTAACTGTAATCGGCGGTCTGCTAAGCTCGACACTGCTGACACTTGTCATCGTGCCGATTGTTTACGAATCACTCTCCAAGCTGTTAAGGAAAAACCGCAAAGAAATTATCGAGGATTAATGACAAAGGGCTGTCCACAAAGCCGGTTTCCGGTTTTTGACAGCCCCTTTTGTGTGTGTGTTGCATTTCGCCGATAAAATTGAAATTTCGCCGATAAAATGAGATTTTCGCCGATATATTGGAAAATTCGCCGATATATCCAAAATTCCGCCGATATCCCGACAGTTTTCGCCGATATGTTGATTTATGTCACTATCCTCTCATCCATTTTACATACAAATATATCCAAATCTTTATACTTTAAGGAAATTCCAGCCCGGTTCAGCGACTTTCGAACGCAAAAATCTTTCTCCTCTTTTATTTCTTGGATTAGTTTTTACCTAAATTGTTCATCTGTTTTCTGACACTGGTCCTGCAGCGCATATTGGAGCATTAGAAATGCCTATCCGGATATTCCGAAGGCCGTAATTAGCATATGACTTCTTCCTGAAATAAAGCCGTACAACAGAACAGAAGTGCTTAGATCATCCTTCACAAATTGTTAATTGTACGCACTTCTTACCACCTTTTCATTTCCTCCTTTATGCTTGCCTTTGATTAACTTTTGACACACAATCCTGCAGCACTATTTTGTAATAAAACAGTCACAAATAAGCTTAAGTTGAAACAAATAGAGCATTTTTTGAGTGATATAATAATTGTACTGATATAAAAGTAATGGGTAAAAACTATTATACTATTGGCATTTTTTTGCGAAGGGAGATACTCATAGTGATAAACAGCCATATGACAGTACCTCCAGAAAATTCAAAAAAAACCGAAAAAAATCTTCATCGGGAATTTGAGTTAATAATTGAATCATTAAACTGCTTACAAGATTCCTATTTTTCTATTGTCGATGCATCGGGAAAAATTATCTTTCTTTCACAAGGTTTCGAAGAAATTGACGGTTATCAAGTAAATCAAGTAATCGGAAAAAATGTACTGGATGTATACAAATTAGGAAATGAAAACAGTGTTCACATGATCGCCATCAACGAAAAACGTGTGCTCAAAAACAGGCTTCTAAACTACCTGTCCTCTGATGGAAAACCGGTTAAACTTTTAATGGATATTCATCCTGTTTTTTCAGGAAATGAGGTCATTGGATCTGTTGCTGTAAGTTTTGATAAAAGTAAAACCCAAATACTCTCAGACAGAGTCATGGAACTTCAAAAGGCATTAAGTCAGCAAATTAAAAAAAACAGCCAAAATGGAACAGATTTTTGCTTTGACGATATTATCGGCTCATCAGAAATCATGCGTAATGTTATTAATATGGCAAAAAGAGTGGCTTCGACAGAATCAAGAGTCATGATTCTGGGAGAAACCGGGACAGGAAAGGAACTCCTTGCCCATAGTATTCATAATCACAGCCCCAGATCATCAGGCCCTTTTGTTGCCATAAACTGCTCCGCTATACCGGATACACTTTTAGAAAGTATACTTTTCGGAACAACAAAAGGAGCTTTTACAGGAGCCGAAAATAAACCGGGACTATTTGAAGAAGCGAATAACGGCACACTTTTTCTTGACGAAATCAATTCCATGAATATTATGCTGCAATCAAAATTGCTAAGGGCCTTGGAGACCAATCGTGTTCGGAGATTAGGAAGTAATAAGGAAATTCCCATAAATGCCCGAATAATCAGCGCCATGAATATGGACCCCAAAGAAGCCATTGAATCTGAAAAAATGAGAAGTGATTTTTTCTACCGTCTTGCTGTTGTTACCCTCGAGTCTCCCCCTTTAAGAAAAAGAGAAGGGGATATCTTAACATTATCCTGGTACTACATTAAGAAATATAATAAGAAAATGGGCAGAAAGATTAACGAAATTTCACCGGAAGTAGTTAACATCCTTGAAAATTATAATTGGCCAGGGAATGTGCGGGAGTTATCACACTGCATTGAACATGCTATGAATATGGTTGAACCTACTCAAACTTCTTTACTCGTAGAGCATTTACCCGGATTCCTTCAAATAAAGAATAAAAACGACAATGTTTTTTCAGTAAATCTCGATCAAGGCTCAAATGATTATAACCAATTAATGGC
This sequence comes from Robertmurraya sp., assembly GCA_025451895.1. Classification (GTDB taxonomy): domain Bacteria; phylum Bacillota; class Bacilli; order Bacillales; family Cytobacillaceae; genus CALKIU01. Next base: position 457 of record JANWJP010000128.1, on the reverse strand, counting down.
GCAATTTGAAAGAAAACTCTTAATAGATGCCCTCAAAAAAAACAACGGCAATATCAGTCAAACTGCAAAAAAACTAAATCTTTCCAGACAGAATTTGTTTTATAAACTCAAACGATTACGAATAGATATTAAACAAGATATTCAAATTAGCTAATCTTAACAAAATGACAAAATATATCTATGGACTTTCCAAATTCATTACCCTGCTTTTGGAATCAACAAAAAGAAACTAATAAACAGCATCAGAAAATATTTCGCAGATTGTAGTTTTTCCGTTATTTCACCCGAAATATTCATAGCCTTACGGCATCGTTTATTTAAACCTAAAATTCCTTGAAATTTGATGGCTTCCAATACAAATTATTAGGATCCAATCAAATTAGCTGGAATTTTATTGCAAATTCTGGAAAATTGGGCATACTACCCCCTTGACTGAAAAAAAGTGTTTTTTTTCAGT
>JANWJP010000127.1 GCA_025451895.1 Robertmurraya sp. | reverse complement strand
CGTTTTAAAGGCGAATACAAAATCAGGAAAGCTGAGCATGAAACAGCCCTGATGAAAAAATTGGCAGAGATGGCAGAAAAAAACGCCCATATAAAGGAGAAGGTCTCTTTTTTAGGCGCAGGCATTTATGATCATTATTTGCCGGCAATTGTTGACCATGTAATTTCCCGTTCGGAATTTTATACGGCCTATACTCCGTATCAACCGGAGATTTCCCAGGGAGAACTGCAAGCTATTTTTGAATTTCAAACGATGATTTGCGAATTAACAAATATGGACGTTGCCAATTCATCCATGTATGACGGCGGTACAGCTCTTGCAGAAGCTGCTTTGCTCAGTGCTGCCCAGACAAAAAGGAAGAAAATTCTCATATCCAAAACCGTTCATCCCCAATCAAGGGATGTAGTGCGAACTTATGCAAAGGGGCAGAATATCGAAGTCGTTGAAATTCCTTATAACACGGAAGGAATGACGGACACCCGTGCTCTGGAGGAAATGCTTAATGATGAAGTGGCTGCTGTTCTTGTGCAATACCCGAATTTCTTTGGCGTCATTGAACCGTTGCATGAATTAGAAAAAATGATTCACGGGCATAAAGCAATGTTTGTTGTGTCCAGTAACCCGCTTTCATTGGGGCTGCTCAAGCCTCCGGGAAGTTTTGGAGCAGATATCGTCTGCGGTGATACGCAAGTTTTCGGAATTCCGGCTTCATTTGGGGGACCATCCTGCGGCTATTTTGCCGTGACATCCAAACTGATGAGAAAGATCCCCGGCCGGCTGGTGGGACAAACGAAAGATGACGAGGGACGAAGAGGGTTTGTTCTGACTCTCCAGGCAAGGGAACAGCATATCCGCCGTGAAAAGGCGACATCAAATATATGCTCCAACCAGGCCTTAAACGCTCTTGCTTCTGCTGTGGCAATGACTGCTCTCGGTAAAAAGGGTGTGAAAGAAATGGCTGTGCAAAATATTCAAAAGGCTCATTTTGCAAGGGAGCTCTTCAAGAAAAATGGTTTTGAGATTGTATTCGAATCTCCGATCTTTAACGAGTTTGTCATTAAATTAAATAAACCGGTTGATGAAGTGAATAAAGAATTGCTAAAAAAAGGAATCATCGGCGGCTATGATCTCGGCCGTGATTATACGGAACTTGCCAATTGCATGCTGGTTGCGGTAACTGAATTGCGGACAAAAGAGGAAATAGACCATTTTGTAAAAGAATTGGGGGGATTCTGATGCATAAGAAGGATCAACCGCTTATTTTTGAAATCAGTAAACCCGGCCGGATCGGCTACAGTCTTCCGGAATTGGACATACCGGAGGCGTCTCTTGATGAACTGGTGCCGGAAGGATTTTTGCGGGACGGGGAACCGGAACTGCCTGAAGTTTCCGAGCTTGATATTATGCGTCATTATACTGCCTTGTCAAGAAGAAACCATGGGGTTGACTCCGGCTTTTATCCGTTAGGCTCCTGTACAATGAAATATAATCCAAAATTGAATGAAAATGTTGCCCGTCTGCCCGGGTTCGCGCATGTCCATCCGCTGCAGGATGAAAGTACTGTACAAGGTTCTTTAGAACTTATGTATGAGTTGCAGGAAGACTTAAAAGAAATTACCGGTATGGATGAGGTGACCCTGCAGCCGGCAGCGGGGGCACACGGGGAATGGACCAGTTTAATGATGATTCGCGCCTATCACGAAGCAAACGGCGATTATAAACGGACAAAAGTTTTAATTCCTGATTCGGCTCACGGGACAAACCCGGCTTCTGCAAGTGTTGCAGGCTTTGAGACGGTGACTGTGAAATCCAATGAAAACGGATTAGTAGATTTGGAGGATTTGAAAAGACTCGCCGGAGAGGATACAGCGGCTTTGATGCTGACAAACCCTAACACATTGGGATTGTTTGAAGAAAATATTGTGGAAATGGCGGAAATAATCCATGGGGTCGGCGGGATGCTGTACTATGACGGAGCTAATTTGAACGCGGTTTTGTCCAAAGCAAGGCCGGGCGATATGGGATTTGATGTTGTTCATTTGAATTTGCATAAAACATTTTCCGGGCCTCACGGCGGAGGCGGCCCCGGCTCCGGTCCAGTCGGTGTAAAGAAAGAGTTGATTCCATATCTCCCTGTTCCTGTAATAACAAAAAAGAACGGGCAGTATGTGCTTGATTATGATCGTCCTCATTCTATCGGAAGAGTCAAACCGTTTTACGGAAACTTCGGGGTGAATGTCCGTGCTTATACGTATATCCGTTCAATGGGTCCGGACGGGCTGAAAGCTGTAACAGAATACGCGGTATTAAATGCGAATTATATGATGAGAAGGCTTGCACCTTATTTCGATTTGCCTTATGACAGACATTGCAAGCACGAGTTTGTTTTGAGCGGAAAGCGCCAGAAAAAACTAGGGGTGCGTACATTGGATATGGCGAAAAGGCTTCTTGATTTCGGATATCACCCTCCGACGATCTATTTTCCGCTAATTGTCGAAGAATGTATGATGTTTGAACCGACGGAGACAGAGTCAAAGGAGACAATGGATGCGTTCATTGATACGATGATTCAAATTGCCAAAGAAGCGGAAGAAAACCCGGAAATCGTGCAGGAAGCACCGCATACTACGGTCGTCGGGCGTTTGGATGAAACACTGGCGGCAAGAAAACCGGTGCTGCGCTATCAAAAATAAAACAAAGAAAAAAGGGGCATTGTGCCCCTTTTTTAATGACCAGGAATTTGCTTGCAGGCAAGTAATTTCCTCTTCCACCTCTGTTTTATGAGCAGAAAAAAATTTGTATGTTTTTTGTTTCTAATGGAAAGACAGGGAGAATTAACCGGGCCTTTTGCAGAGAAAAAGCCCTGCCGGGGATGCTTTCATAATCCGTTTACAGGGCTTTTGTTCAGTATGGTGTTTCCTTTGGGAGTTTTGGTTCATGAAATGATGCTATTATTTTGTTTTGACTTTTCCGGTCCATTTTCTAAAACCGCCTTTAAGATGATACAGTTCTCTGTACCCTTTGCGGTACAACAGTTTAGCTGCACGTCCGCTCCGCATCGCATTTGCACAGTAAAGGTAAACCGGTTTATCTTTGCGAATTTCTGACAGGCGCATCTTTAATTGTGAAAGAGGGATATTCCGCGCTCCCAAAATATGACCGGAATTGTATTCATTGGGTTCCCTCACATCAATTAATTGGGCTTTGCGGAAGCCTTGCGTAAATTCTTCTTCAGTAAGAGTTTTTACAGCTCTCTTTGTTAAGAGCCAGTTTACAAGATAATAGGCACTGATTCCGGCAAAAAATAACAATAAAAAATAAAGAAATTCCACCATAGTATTACTCCTTCCACACACCTTCGTGCACATAATATTATATAGGTCTTTGAATGACAGAGTAAAGGAAATATCGACAAAAAAATAAAATTGTCCCCGAATGTTTCTTTTCATTAGTTAAAAGAAAGGTTTCTTTATTTTTCCATCCGGTTTTGATAGACTGAACAAAAAATTTAAAACAATCAAAGGATGGTATATGATGGAAACCTGGATGTTTATTGATTCAGAAAAATGTTCTCCTTCTTTTAATATGGCCCTTGATGAAGCACTGCTGGAATGGCATGGGGATGGAAAAATACCGCCCGTTGTCCGGTTTTATGAATGGAACCCTCCAACGCTCTCGATAGGCTATTTTCAGAAAGCTGAAAAGGAAATAAATTTTACTGCCTTAAAAAAGATGGGGATCGGGTTTGTGCGGCGTCCCACCGGAGGAAGAGCTGTTCTTCATGAGCATGAACTTACCTACAGTGTTATTGTTGCTGAATCACACCCATCCATGCCTGTTTCTGTCACAGAAGCCTATCGTGTTATTTCCGGAGGGATTTTGAAAGGGTTTCACAAACTGGGCCTTAATGCATCTTTTGCAGTGCCGGAAACAGCCGCTGAAAAGGAGTCCTTAAGAAATCCGCGTTCAGCTGTTTGTTTTGACGCTCCAAGCTGGTACGAGCTTGTTGTTGAAGGAAAAAAGGTTGCCGGCAGTGCGCAAACCAGACAAAAAAATGTTATTCTTCAGCATGGTTCCATTCTTCTGGATTTGGATGAAGAGAAACTTTTCAGTCTTTTTCAATACCCGAGTGAACGGATGAAAGAAAGAATGAAGAGGTCTTTCAGGGATAAAGCGGTGGCAATCAATGATATCAGCAAGCGGAGAATTGACATCAGTGAAGCAAAGGAAGCGTTTAAAAAAGGCTTTGAAGAAGGACTTCATATCCGTCTTGAGCCTTACGAGTTGACAAATGAACAGTATTGCTATGTTGAAAGGCTGGCCGTGGAAAAATATGAAAATGACGAGTGGAATTTTATGAGATAAATGCCGTTGAAATTACAAAAACAGCGTCTAACGCTGTTTTCCTATTTTCTATAAGATGATGATTTAAGGCTGAAATTTAGTGAAAAGAATGCAAAACACGCGGAATGCTCACATTATCTTTTCTTTTCTCGGTATTTCACTGTTTTTCTTATTTGACAAAAATCTCTTTTTTTGCTGTGACCACAATATATAGTGGTCACAAAAATGTTGTAACACAACATATTGATTTTAATAGGAGGGTATGTTAAGTTAATATAAGCAATGACATCTTCGCTTGACACACAGCAAATCTATTATAACAATACAGACTTGGAAAATGAATAGGAATATTTTTTTAAAGGAGTTGTGCATATGTCTGTTGCGTCTAAGAAAAAAATGAATGTTGATATTGAACGGTTGAACAGGGATATCCGGTTATTTCCTCAAGTTCACCCGATTACTCCGGACATGAAAATTACTCATAAGGGCGTTTCCCGTCTCGTGATGATCGACAGATACGCATTTAAGGATACAGAGAAATTAACGTTAACAAACGGGGATTTTGTCGTTTTAACCATTAAAGAAGACCCGAAATTCCCTGCCAGGGGGCTTGGATACATCCTGAACATCAACTGGGAAAATAATTCCGCACAAGTTCTTGTAGATGAAGAATATCGAAATGTTCTTGATGATCCGGAGGAAGTTAAAACAGGGGTTATTACCCGTTCATTGGACGTGATTGAAAAGCCGCTCGAGATTTATTATGAGCAGATTGCAAAACGGAACGCGACAGGCTTGGCATCCGTAGAAAAAACACCGGAGAAAAAGGAAGAATGGTTTAAAAAGTTTTATGATGAGTTGGTGAATTTAAATTTCATTCCGGCGGGAAGGGTTCTTTATGGAGCGGGTGCTAACACAGACGTTACATATTTTAACTGCTATGTAATGCCCTATGTACAAGATTCCCGCGAAGGAATTTCCGAACATCGCAAAAAGGTAATGGAAATCATGAGCCGCGGCGGGGGAGTCGGAACAAACGGATCAACCTTAAGACCGCGCAATACTTTGGCAAGAGGGGTAAACGGCAAATCGTCCGGTTCCGTGTCCTGGCTTGATGATGTGGCAAAATTAACCCATTTAGTCGAACAGGGCGGCTCAAGACGCGGCGCACAAATGATTATGCTTGCAGATTGGCATCCGGATATAATTGAATTTATCATTTCAAAAATGCAAAATCCGCGAATTCTCCGCTTTCTGATTGAAACGTCGAATGACGAAGAAATCAAAAGGCACGCGCGTGAAAAGCTGAAATTTACTCCCCTGACCCAACTGGAAAAGGATATGTATCAAGGGATATTGAATTACCGGAATATCCCGGGATACGGAGGCTTCAGCGAAGAAATTTTTGCCGAAGCAGAAGAAAAATTAGCAACCGGCGGAACGTATTCAGTCAATAATCCTGAATTTCTTACAGGCGCAAATATTTCTGTCTGCCTGACAAAAGAGTTTATGGAAGCCGTTGAAAATGATGATTATTATGAACTTCGTTTCCCTGATGTTGAACGTTATAATGCCAAAGAAATGAAAATTTATAATGAACAATGGCATGAAGTCGGGGATGTGCGCGAATGGGAAAAGATGGGCCATAAAGTTCGCGTGTACAGGAGAATTAAAGCAAAAGAGTTGTGGAATCTGATTAACATTTGTGCAACTTATTCGGCCGAGCCGGGAATCTTTTTTATTGACAATGCCAATGAAATGACCAATGCCAAAGCTTACGGCCAAAAAGTTGTGGCGACAAATCCGTGTGGTAACATTGCTTAGTTTGCCTCACGTAAAAAACCGCGGAATGAAGCGGGAAGGCTGAGACGCTGACCCGAACCGAAGGCCGGAAGTAAAGAGCCGGCCAGGGGCAACGCATACCCGGTGATCCTGTTTTTTAATACAGACTATAATCCGGGCACGAGGCCGCGGCACGATATTTTTCGTGAAAAGGTATGCTGAACTTGCACGAAGGAGAAGTGCAAGAACACAGGGATAAAAAGCCCTGTGGGTAACAAAATTGGAACAACCGCTTGCACCATATTCAGTCTGCAACCTTGCTGCAGTGAACCTGGCCAATATGGTGGACAAGGATAAAAAAGAAGTTGATTATGAAAAATTAAAAAGGACTGTGGAAGTCGGTGTGCGATTACAGGATAATGTTATCGACGCAACTCCGTATTTCCTTGAAGAAAATAAAAAGCAGGCATTTGGAGAGAGACGCATCGGTCTTGGTGTGATGGGACTGCATGACTTGCTGATATATTGTGAACAGCCATACGGCTCTGAAGAAGGAAACAAGCTTGTAGATAAAGTTTTTGAGGCGATTGCCACAACGGCCTACCGGGCTTCGATTGAATTAGCCAAGGAAAAGGGAAGCTTCCCATTCCTGATTGGAAAAACAGAAGAAGAAACTATGCGTCTCCGTAAAGCTTTTACTGAAACAGGATATATGAAAAAAATGCCTGATGATATTAAAGAAGGAATTCTTAAATACGGAATCCGGAATTCTCATTTGCTGACTGTTGCACCGACGGGTAAACAAATTGCCCCCTGTATTTGTAAAAATGCAGCGTAAACCCGGCTGTATGCGGGAAACTCTGGCGCATCTTTTGCTACCCGGCCTTGCCAGCCGATAAAGGGTAAAAATGCAAAAGTGTTGGTTTTTTGACCTACCAGACAATCCGCAGGGAAGTCGTGGCTGACCCCTCAACGACTACACGCCGGGCAACCATCGTTTAAAATTTGCAATAATTTTTATTAAAATGTTTAAGATGGTTGATGATATAGTCTGACCCATATGGCGACATATGGAGCGGGTAATCATAGTCCCGCCCTCTGGAATCAGAGAGTAACAAAAGTGAGTACAGGTACAATGGTTGGCGTATCAACAGGACTGGAACCGTACTTTTCCTTCACTTATTTCAGAAGCGGAAGATTAGGGAAGTTTATTGAAGTAAAAGCAGATATTGTTCAAGAATATTTAGACCGCAATCCCGGCGCCGACCCGGACAATCTGCCTGATTGGTTTGTCACAGCTATGGACTTAACGCCTGAAGCACATGCCGATGTTCAATGTGTCATTCAACGCTGGATTGACAGTTCCATCAGTAAAACAGTCAATGCGCCGAAAGGCTACAGTGTGGAACAGGTGGAAAAAGTGTATGAACGTCTCTACCGCGGCGGTGCAAAAGGCGGCACTGTATATGTGGACGGTTCAAGGGATTCGCAGGTTCTTACCCTAAAAGCTGAAGAAAACACGGTGATAGAAACGAAAAAATTGGAAAAAAGACATGAGCAGCGGGTTGTACTTGTTGATACAATCACTGATTTGCGTTCCACTGACGTAACGATAGGCAATGAAGTAGGCAATATTTGTCCTGTATGCCGGAAGGGAAAAGTGAAAGAAATCGGCGGCTGCAACACCTGCTCAAATTGCGGAGCCCAGTTAAAATGCGGATTATAAAAACAGACAGAAAAGGCTGTTGCAGTTTTGAAATAAAGTTGCAATGTTTATAAAAAAGTCGCGAAGAAATACCTCTTTGGATGTTATTATCTAAAGAGGTGTTTTTTATGTCTAAAAGAACAAGAACATCTAAAAAATCAATAAATTGATTAAAGAAGGCCGTTGTCCAGGCTTTAATTGGCCCGACTCTTTTTTGTTTTCCTTTAATTGTTTTCCCCTTTGCTGTATCTTAGCATCACATTAAAGGTGTTCAACGTTTTAACTGTCAAACCGTCCAGCTGGTGGGCAAGGGGCGGTTTACTTTTTTCGAAAAAGTAAATGCCAAAAGCCAAAATCAACACGATTTTAGACTACTAAACGAAATCATGAGGAATCAGCCTTCGTAAACAGACATGGTATCATCTCCTTTCCTTTTTCGCAAATAATGCTGAAAAGATGTCCGTATTCATACGAAATATCAGGCAGGGAAAGAAGCCGCCGACCTTGAACACGCTATTTTGTTAATTCAAAATAAAACTATAAAATAAGATATTTTAAGTGATCTTTAGGCTTCATAATAAAGTTTGAGCAAAAAACCGGCCGGTGCTTATGTCTAATCCCTCAAAAAAAGAAAAACAGTGCAATTTTTTTTTAAAACGGTACATCTTTCTTCCAAATTAACACGAGTGCCGGTTTTGTTCAAAATTTAATTAATGCCAGCTTTACTTGTTGAACCCAGAGTCATCATTCGTCCGGTCATTTTGGGCAGCGGAGAACGTTTCTTCGGCTAAATAAAAACACGTCCCGACATGAAGTTGATAGAAACCGAGAAACCAAGCTTTACGAAACAAGCAGCTCAGTACTGATGCGGTATGAAATTGTCAAATAAAACGAGTTAAAAAAACACCTTTCCTCAAAGAGTACTTAGTAAAGAGAAGTTTTTTATTGGATAATTTTGTTGTGGTTCTTAGAAAGTTGTGAAAAAATGTACTTAAACTGTTGGGTACGATTGTTGAAGACAGGTCAGAGAAAATGAGCAAACTTGTTTACAAAAATTATGTAATGTTTCACAAGTGAGGGACTCGTTTTGATCAAACTTTTTTTCAGAACGGGTACTGTTAAGTTACGTTAAATGCGGGTTTGTGAGATGTTTTTGATTAAACTTTAATTCAAAGCTACAGGGAGGGCTCTCCCGTCTTTTTATTTATTGTAGGTTGCCGGCAAACGGATTCCCGATGTTTTCACATAACTTGGCAATAAGGCCGGAGTTTGTTTGCACAACCTGTATTCCCCCAAATCGCAATTTGCCTGTCTCATGTACTATTTTCGGGAAATTCCGATTAAAGTTTAACAAAGACTATTTAGACGGGGAGCGTGCAGGCATGTACATCGACGGTGTGTTTTCCGGCGGAGGGATAAAAGGTCTTGCACTGATTGGTGCCTATCAGGCAATCGAGAAAAGGGGGCTGCGCTTTAAAAGGCTGGCGGGAACTAGTGCCGGTTCCATTATTGCTTCATTCATTGCTGCAGGCTATACAAGTAAAGAGATTTTTCAACTGATAGAGGAAATTTCTTTGGAAAAATTTATGGATGAAAGAATGGCCTGGATTCCTTTACCGGTGACAAAATGGATACTGCTCTATTGGAAATTGGGCCTTTATAAAGGAAAGGAATTTGAACAATGGATTGAGTCAAAACTTGCCGCTAAAGGGTTGCGGACTTTTGGAGACCTGCCATGGCAGTCATTAAGGGTAATCGCGTCTGATCTGACCAATGGCCGGTTGATTGTAATCCCGGATGATTTGAATCATTATGGAATTAACCCGGAAAATTTTTCACTTGCCAAAGCGATCAGGATGAGCTGCAGCTTGCCCTATTTTTTTGAACCTGTCAGGATAAAGGACGGCTCCGGGCAAACAATTGTTGTTGACGGAGGAGTACTGAGTAATTTTCCGATGTGGCTGTTTGACAGAGAAAACGTAAAAAAACAGCGTCCTGTACTCGGGATTAAACTGAGCCATCATATGAACGAACGGCCGAAAAAAAGGATCAAAAATGCCATTCAAATGTTCGGAGCGTTGTTTGAAACAATGAAGGATGCCCATGATGCCCGGTATATTTCCAGAAAGCATGAGAAGAATATTATTTTTATCCCCACTGAAGGGATCGTTTCAACAGAATTTAAGCTTACGGAAAAAAAGAAACGGCTTCTTTATGAATTGGGTTATGAAAAAGCCGAACATTTTCTTTCCACCTGGTGCTATTGATGATGAACAATATTTTAAATATCTGGCCGAAACAGGCATATGACCGTGAATAAATGTAAAAAAAGAGCCGCCCTGTTTAAAAGGAGGCTCGGTTTTTCTTTTTCCCTTTATTTCCCTCAATTACCCGCAGATGAGAGGATGAACGGCGTCTTGGTGTTCTCTTCGTATTTTGTACACTTCCCGATTTACTCATCTTAAAAGTAAATGAAACTTTTCGAGGATTCTGCTGTTTATATTTTTTCTGAGATTGTTTTGCAGCTTTTCGATAAGCATCCCGTTCTCTTTTCATTGAATTTTTGTTGGAAAAACCGGAGAAGTTTCTTGAAATCAAATAGAACACTCCCACAACAATCAGAACCAGTAATAAGGTCTTCAGTGAACCGGAGGGATTGGAAATAATGTTTCCGGTTAATCCGATGCCGGCGAGAATGATCATAAACGCAACAAAGTAGGATGCAATTTGGCTGTTCAAAAAAGGCACCTCCCTAAAAGCATGATAAGCAAAAAAATTCTTCTTTAAAATTAAACTGACTGAATATTTATATATTAGTCCATTTCTTTCCAATGTCATTTTAAAAGGAGCACACTGTCTTTTAAGTCATGAAAGTGTCTTCAATGTGAATCATCCTGTTCTCAGTATAATAATTAATTTATGTTCAAACTAATATTTAATGAACCTTCTGAATATTAAAAATGGAGATTTTTTTCATTGGTGTTTGTTGAGATAAAAGGAATATTTACCTAAGTTTTGCCTTTTTTTTCAAACAGACCAGCTGTATGCAGTGACAAAAGTCTGTTTAGTAGTAATATTTTTATTATTTATATAAATCATCAATATTGTCAAGTGAAAATAAATCTAAAATAATAATGCTTTTTAAAGGAAATGAGGTTTAAGTTGAGAGGAAATGATTCAGTGCCGGAAAATTCCAGGTTGTTCATGAAGAGAAGTGTTTATATTTGTAATTATGACTGAATTTTCCGTTCAAGGAAAATTCCAATATATAAGCACTACCTCCTACTATTATTGTACAAGAAAATTACAAAAAATTCTATAAAGTATGTCTTTTTTATTTGTTCCGTTTTTGAGTGTGTTTTTAATTTCATCAATAAAGTAAGGTCCCGTTTAGTTCAATGTTTGCGGGGAAATACACTTTATATAATTGAGTGAGAAAAACACTTTTTATTTAACGAACATGGCAGAACTGTTCCGGATTCAAATTAAAAAAGGATCCCCGGCAGTGAAAGGATTTATCAGGTAAGGACATACTAAGGTAAGGAGGTGGTTTCCTATGCCGGAATCAAAATCAAAACTTGAACAGGATCAACCGAAAAAACCGGTCTCTTTTCTCAGTATGGTGATTATGACCGGGTTTTTTGGCGGAATACTTTGGAGTACGATCGGCTATGTTGCGTACATTTTTAATTTTACGGAAATACATCCAAATGTAGTTCTTGAGCCCTGGGCTATCGGATCCTGGAAAAAAGGCTGGTTGGGGACGGTTATATCCATTTTGTTTATCGGGGGCGTTTCCATTCTTGCGGCTTTAATTTATTATGCGGCATTTAGAAAATTAAGAGGTTCTTTACCCGGCATGATTTACGGCGCTCTTCTGTTTCTCCTTGTATTTATTGTCCTTAACCCGATTTTTCCCGGAATTAAACCGTTATGGAGTCTGGATAAAAATACAATAACGACATCCTTATGTATTTATATTCTATTTGGGACATTTGTCGGTTATTCCATTTCTTATGAACAGGAAGAACTGGATAACACCGGGCACCGTGATAAGAGTGAAGAACCCGAAACAACATAAACAGGAAAGTTCATCATGTATATTTCTTTGTTGTCGCCTCCGATAAATTGGTAAAGGCAAAAAACTGTATGTTAAAATATTTGTGAGGTAATCGTTGCCAATACGGAGGACGGATGCAAAGATAAATAAGTATACAGACAAAATCTTTGTCCGCTGCGACGGATTTCCATACAGTATTAACAAGGAGAGAGGCAAATGGAGAAATTAGAGAAGTTGAGGGCTGAGTTTGAGAAAGCCGGGATAGACGGTCTGTTTATTACAAGTCCTTATAACCGCCGCTACATTTCAAATTTTACGGGGTCGAGCGGTGCAGCTTTAATCAGCATGGATAAGGCAGTGTTTATCACGGATTTCAGATATATTGAACAGGCAAAAAGTCAATGCGGCGGTTTCCAAATTGTTAAGCACGAAGGCTCAATCGCCGATAAGACGGCAGAACAACTGAAAGAGTTGGGGATTAAACGGCTTGGTTTCGAACAGGATTATGTCACTTTTGCAGAGTATAAAACATACGAAAAAGCATTTGAAGCAGAATTATTTCCTGTTTCCGGAATGATTGAAAAATTACGCTTGATTAAGAGTGATGCAGAGATTAAGATATTAAAGGAAGCAGCAGATATTGCCGATGCAGCTTTTAAGCATATTATAGATTTCATTCGGCCCGGTCTTACCGAATTGGAGGTTGCCAATGAACTGGAGTATTTTATGCGGAAAGCCGGAGCAACTTCGTCTTCTTTTGACATCATTGTTGCATCCGGGTACCGTTCTGCGATGCCCCACGGTGTTGCTTCTGAAAAAGTCATAGTAGCCGGGGATATGGTGACAATGGATTTCGGTGCATACTACAAAGGTTACGTATCGGATATTACCCGGACAGTTGCGGTAGGTGAACCAGACCCGAAACTGAAGGAAATCTATAATATCGTCTTAGAGGCGCAATTAAGAGGGATGAACGGATTGAAACCGGGAATGAGCGGAAAAGAAGGAGATGCCTTGACCAGAGAATATATTTCGGAAAATGGTTACGGAGAGTACTTCGGTCATTCAACGGGTCACGGAATAGGCCTTGAAGTCCATGAAGGGCCGGCTCTTTCGGTTCGTTCTGAGACTATATTGCAGCCGGGAATGGTTGTAACAGTAGAGCCGGGAATTTATATTCCCGGATTGGGCGGGGTTCGAATTGAAGATGATACTGTAATAACAGAAGATTCTAATGAGCCTTTGACCCACTCAACAAAGGAACTGCTGATTTTATAAAATTCGGTCTCCGGTTTAACAAAATATTCATCAGCGTCATTCCTTCCGGTGGGAGGCGGGAACAAAATTCCTGATATGCAAAAAACAGCCGGATGACGATCAAATTTTTTTAGGAGGATTCATAGATGATTTCTGTTAACGATTTCCGCACTGGATTAACCATTGAAGTGGATGGCGGCATCTGGAGAGTCATGGACTTTCAGCATGTAAAGCCGGGAAAAGGAGCTGCGTTTGTACGTTCCAAATTGCGTAATCTTCGCACGGGTGCTATACAGGAAAAAACTTTCCGTGCCGGTGAGAAAGTGGCAAGAGCGCAAATTGAGACGCACAGAATGCAGTATTTATACGCCAGCGGCGATCAGCATGTGTTCATGGATAACGAAACCTATGAGCAAATTGAATTATCTTCAGCACAAATTGAACATGAACTGAAATTCTTAAAGGAAAATATGGAAGTTTCAATTATTATGTTCCAGGGTGAAACGTTAGGGATTGAACTGCCAAAGACCGTTGAACTAAAGGTTGTTGCAACAGAACCTGGAATTAAAGGTGATACCGCTTCCGGAGGTTCCAAACCGGCCACCCTTGAAACCGGTATTACCGTCCAAGTGCCTTTCTTTGTAAATGAAGGTGATACATTAATCATTAATACGGACGACGGATCTTATGTATCCCGTGCATGATTGACTTTTTACGGCAAAACCCGAAACAGAGCTTTTTATCTGTTTCGGGTTTTTTGTTGCGGAAAACTCCGCCTTCTCCCCGCTGCTCTTCTTTATCCT
>JANWJP010000126.1 GCA_025451895.1 Robertmurraya sp. | reverse complement strand
CCTTTGGCATGACACTATGTAACAGAATATCTCCATTTATGTATTCAACGGACCCAAGAAAATGAGTAACCGTCATTGCAATTGAGGGAATAATACGTTTGTCTCCAACCAATAATCCTTTTTCAAATTGAGCTAAAAACAATCTAATTGTATCCCAGTTTTCTGAACTTTTGTGCTGAAATCGGTTTTTAATTGGGTTTATTAATATCAGTTGCTGCCAACGTGCTGATTTGCGTTTTAAATCCTATTAAGTCTAAATAAACAAAGCCTGTTCAAAAAAAGAGCCCTCAGTAAATACTGAAAGCTCTTTTTTCAAAACATAAGACATTAATTTATCAACAGAGATCATTGATTCTGAATAGCCCTTTCCAGTTCCCGTTTGCGCAGCTCAACCCTTCTGATTTTTCCGGAAGCAGTCTTTGGCAATTCATCAACAAATTCAATCTTCCTCGGATATTTGTATGGGGCTGTCATTCGTTTTACATGCTCCTGAAGTTCGGGAATAAGATTCGGTGCTTCCGGATCCACTCCGTCCTGCAGCACAACAAATGCTTTTACAACGCTGCCTCTTGTCTCGTCAGGACTGGCCACAACTGCACATTCTTTCACAAAGGCATGTTTAACGAGGGCATCTTCCACTTCAAACGGTCCGATTGTATATCCCGAGCTGATAATAATATCGTCGCCGCGGCCTTCAAACCAAAAGTAGCCGTCTTCATCTTTTTTGGCCTTATCTCCGGTAATATACCAGTCACCGCGGAATTGTTGTGCTGTTCGCTCCGGATCTTTATAGTAGTATTTAAATAACGCAGGAGTTTCTCTGTGGACAGCGATATCACCCACTTCATTCATCTTGCACGGGTTGCCGTCCTCATCGATAATTTCCACTGTATTTCCGGGAATCGGTTTGCCCATTGAGCCCGGTTTTAACTCCATGTCCTTTGTAATCCCGACTAGAAGTGTATTTTCTGTTTGACCATAACCATCACGGACATTTACATTAAAGTACTTTTTAAAGGTATCAATTACATTTCTGTTTAATGGCTCACCGGCGGATACAGCACTGCGCAGATGAGGAAGTTTGTAATCACCGATATTATCCACCTTTGCCATCAACCGGTACTCAGTAGGGGTGCAGCAAAGAACATTTACTTTATGTTTTTCAAGCAGCTCTAAATATTTTTTTGCCTCAAATTTGCCGTGATAGACAATGCCGGTTGCACCAGTGCCAAGAACAGATACGAACGGACTCCAAATCCATTTTTGCCAGCCCGGCCCAGCAGTTGCCCAGACTGTATCCCCTTCTTCTATTGCCAGCCAATTCTCCGCGGCAGCGCGCAAATGTGCATATCCCCAACCATGGGAATGAACAGCTGCTTTTGGATTACCGGTTGTTCCTGAAGTAAAGGAAATGAAAGCAAAATCCTCCCTGCTTGTGTCTGCAATCTCAAGTTCATCAGAAGCTTTTTTCTTTTCTTCATCAAGACTTATCCAGTTTTCTGCGACACCACCTACGATAAAGCTCTGAACCTTTTCCATTTCCGGAATTTCGTTAAATTCTTTTATGTATGGAGCGTAACTGACAACCGCTTTAACATCTCCATGAGTGATGCGGTATTGAAGGTCTTTTGTACGGAGCATTTCCGAACCGGGAATAACAACAAGTCCTGACTTTAATGCGGCAATATATGTTTCATAGGCCTCAATGATACGGGGGACCATGACTAAAACTGCATCCCCTTTTTGCAGACCTTTCTCTTTAAAAATATTGCCGATTCTATTTGCATTTTTTATAAGGTTGGCGTATGTAATCTCCTTCAGGCCGCCGTTTTCCGACTCCAATTTCAGTGCAATTCTGTCCGGATCCTTTGCGAACCTTTCGAATTCTGATACTAAATTGTACTTCTCCGGCGCAATTAAATCTTCCCTTCTCATAAACTATTCCCCCATCTTGTGATAAATTTGTTATAAATTTCATGATTTGTAAAATCATGAGTGTAAAACTATTATACTAAATTTTCTAAATAATTAAAATTTTTAAATTATTTTCTCTATATTTTTTTAATATTTTGCTCACCATTATTGGTACCCAATATTAGGATCTAGTAATAAGATCAAGTAGTAATTAAATTATACACTTTCTTTCTAATAATTACTAATAAAATTTTTTTAGGGAATAATAATTCAGGAGCCAAAAAAACTTAATAAAATACAGCAGTGGCTAAATTGCTTTTAAAGGCGGACAAAATAAAAAAGAAGCGGGCAAAATACCCGCTTCCTGCAGCCAGCGTATTTTATTATTAGTATGAACCTCCGCCCAATTGGGATTGAGCCATTTGTACCAGACGTTTTGTAATTTCTCCCCCTACAGAGCCGTTCGCACGTGAAGTTGTTTCTGCGCCAAGGTTCACGCCGAACTCAGAAGCTATTTCATACTTCATTTGCTCTAATGCTTGAGCAGCTCCAGGTACAAGTAATTGATTGGAATTGTTTGAATTGTTGTTGGCCATGTGTCTCACCTCCTTGTGAGTATAGATTGCGTCATCCACATGGCCTTCATACAACAATAGCGTTGGTAATTGTTTCAATATATGGGATTAAAAGAGCTCTTCGAACTCTTCCTCCTGCTTCCTGCCCGGCTTAATTCTGATCGTTTCAGTTTCATTAACCGCCTGCTCGATCAATGGTTCGAAATCAATATGGCTTTCAAATTGCTCTATCTTTTCCTTCTTTGGTTTTGTTTTCGGTGCAGGCGGGACAAAAATCGTACAGCAGTCCTCATAAGGAAGTTGTGAAATTTCAAAAGTGCCGATTTCCTTAGCCATTTTTATTATTTCCTCTTTATCCATCGTAACCAACGGACGGATCACTGGAGTACTCGTTACCGCATTAATGGCATACATGCTCTCAAGTGTCTGGCTTGCCACCTGGCCGAGGCTCTCACCGGTGACTATGGCCAAGCCTGAAAATTTTTCCCTTAACAAATCCGTGATTCTCATCATCAATCGTCTTGTCGATGTCATCGTGTAATTCTGTGGTATTTGTTTATGAATAAGTGTTTGAATTTCAGTAAAAGGAACAATGTGAAGGGTGAAATACCCTCCGTTATAGTTTGCCAATATTTCCGCAAGTTGAATGACCTTTTCTTTCGCCCGTTCACTCGTAAACGGCGGGCTGAAAAAATGAACCGCTTCAATTTCCAAGCCGCGTTTCATTGATAAATAGCCGGCTACGGGGCTGTCAATTCCGCCGGACAACATCAACATGGCTTTGCCGCTTGAACCTGCAGGCAATCCCCCCGGACCCGGTATATTCTCGCAGGAGAAATAGGCTGCATTTTTTTTCCGTACTTCTATTTGCAGATGAATATCCGGATTGTGAACATCAACCTTAATCCCCGGAACATTTTTTAAAATATGAGCGCCGAATGTATGATTCATTTCTTGGGATCTTAGCGGAAAACTTTTGTCAGATCTTCTTGCAGAGACTTTGAAGGTGTCTCCTTCCTTATAAACCTTTTTAACAAGATTTAAAGCGGCTTCTTTCATTTCCTCCAGATCCCAGCTTGTTTTAATCGCAGGGCTAAGGGATTGAATTCCAAAGATTCCTTTGATTCTTTCAATAATTTCCCTTCCATTTTCGCCATTTAAAACGACGAACATTCTGTCCCGGCCTGCTTCTATTTTTGCATCGGGAAAATCGTTAAGCACCCGTTGAATACTGGATTTTATTTTATCAACAAATAAATGGCGGTTGCGTCCCTTTGTTGATATTTCTCCGTAACGAATCAAAATTCTGTCGTAAATCATCTTTATTCCACTACCTCTTTCAATTTTTTTACCGTATCTTTCACCGTTTTAATGACATATTCCGCTTCTTCCATAGTGTTATCATAGGAAAGACTGATGCGGACAGCACTGATGGCGGTTTCCTCGGGAACCCCCATCGCCAGAAGTGTTTGACTTGCTGCCCTTTTTTTCGAGGAACAGGCACTTGTTGTGGAAATATAAATTTCCTTTTCCTCAAGGGCATGGACAAAGGTCTCTCCTTTCACCCCGCCAACAGAAAAATTAATGATGTGGGGGGCTGAATGGTCCTTCGGAGTATGAAGAATAATCCCGTCAGTTTTTCCTAATTCCTCCATTATACGCCCTTTTATATTTTCCATCTGCCCCAAATTCCTCTCACGTTTTTCCATCGTCATGCGAAGTGCTTTTGCCATAGCCACCATTCCGGCCACATTTTCTGTGCCGCTCCGATATTTGCTTTCCTGACTTCCGCCTGAAAAAAGAGGAAAAATACGAATCCCCTCTTTTATATATAAAATTCCCGTTCCTTTCAACCCATGAAATTTATGGCCGGAAAAAGAGCAAAAATGAACATGATTCCGGTGCAAATCAAGGGGAACTTTGCCAACGCTTTGCACAGCATCCACATGAAAAAGAATTTTCGGGTATTTGCTTAAAATCCGGCCCACCTCTTCAACAGGCTGTATAGTCCCCACCTCATTATTGACATGTATAACTGATACCAGAATCGTTTCATCGGTTATTGCCTTTTCGATATCCTTCCCGTTTATTCTTCCATGCTCATCAACAGGAATAAATGTTACTTTGAAGCCAAGGTCCCTTAATTGATTTACCGCTTCACGCACGGAAGCATGCTCTGTGGCAGTTGTAATAATATGATTTCCCCGGTTTTTATACTTTAAAGCAGCACCTTTGATAGCCAGGTTATTGCTTTCAGTTCCTCCTGATGTAAAAAATATTTCACTTGCCTTTACATTCAGCAATTCAGCGATTTGCTTTCTTGCCTGAGTCAAAAGCTTCTCAGCTTGTCCGCCGATTCGGTGAAGGGAGGAAGGATTGCCAAAATAATCACTTGAAACCTTCATAAAAGAATGGAGCACTTCTTCGTACGGTTTTGTTGTCGCACTGTTATCAAAATAAATCATCATCTGCGCCTCCCTGAATCTTCTAAAGCAAAAAATTTGTCCATACAAACATTATTAACATTTAAGATTAACACAAAATAATTTGATTTAAAAGAATGGGGAAAACCCGAAAACACAAGTACGCAAATACAAAGCCCAAATAATTTTTCTTATCAGTCACGGTAAATATACCACAAAAAGGTCCGCACACCTTATCCTTGTGCGAACCTTTTTTTAAAAATTATTCATTCTCTGTCAGAAGCTGCTCGATTCTTTTTAATGCTCCCGGTTCTACTTCTTCAATGCAAGTGGCTGCCCGTTCAAGAGCGGATTGATATTCAAATTCCCTGAACAATTGCTCCGCTTCTTCAAGTCCTTTTCGTACAGAAGGAATACGGCTCCGGTAACGATTTCCGTATTGAATTACTTTTTCGGCCAAAACCGCTGTTTCGATTAATTCATAAGTTTGTTCAACAGCTTTTTCCACTTGTGCTGAAGCAATTTCTAAATGTTTTTGTACAGCCGGAATATCAAGAGGCTGCTCTTCAAGTTTTTTCTTAACCGTATGAATGCTCTCGCCGGCATCTCTTAATAAATAAGAGTGACTTTCAGGAACTCCCGGGATATTACTTGTCCTGACTGTCTTGATTGCTTCAGTAATTCCTTGCGACAATTCCTGTACTTTTTCTCTGGCAGCCAGTTCATCTTTTCTCAGGGCCTTCAGCTTTTCTGAAAAATCAGCTATCTCAACATCAAGAGTTTCCATTTCCTTCTTTAAATTGCTTAACTCATCCCGCAGCAAAGTATAAGCTACTTTATCACTTACAATTTTATGTTCTAAAAGTTCAAACTGCTTCCTGAGTTTATCCAGTCTTTTTTCAAATTGATTTTGCTCCTCGAGTTTTTCTTCCGGGAGATGATAACTCTTTAAAATTGTTTTTGTTTCAGCCTGAACTTCTTCACCGGCCTTCTTAATGATTTGCAGCATATCTGCAGCCGGATCTTTGTTCTCAAAAACAAACTGTTTTGCATGCACCTCTTCCTCCAGGAGATCATAGAGAAGATGGATATTATCCCTGATCTCCTCCAGGCCTTCTACAACCTCATCCGTTTCTGCTTTCTCAAGACTTGCCAAATGCAGTTCCAGTTGTTGTTGCATTTTGGCAATTTCTTTATGTAAAGGAATATGCTTTAAAACATAGCCCTGTCCGGCCATCTCCTCATAGCCTTCCTTCAGTTCATTAAGCTGCGAAGGAATTTTTGACTGGCATTCAATCAAAAGATCCGGAATGATCTCCATCTTGTGACTGATTTCATGAAGGGAAGATTTAATCAATAATACCGTTTCCCGTGCTTTTAAATAATCTCCGTTTTCCGTTCTTTCTTCAAATTGGTCAAAAAGAAGACTGACATCATCCAGCTTTGTTTCCAGGCTTTTTTCCGCACGTCCGTAATTGTGGCGGTGCGCCAGTAAATTTTTCCTGCTTAAGCGGTAAATTTCCTTTAATTCCTCGATTTCAGTCCGGTTTTTCTCTTCACTGCCGACAAGTTCATTTATTTCATCCACCAATTTCTGTATTTTTTCCTCTGTTTCCGTCAAATATTGATGAACGGCACTTTGAACTTGACCGGCCTTTTTGAAACGATACTTATCAATGTATTCTTCCGCATCAAAAAGATGTTCCTCGACATCGGGAAGGCATGTTCCGGCAATTTCATCCCATTCACTGCGCCATTTTTCAAACAGCTTCTCCGTTTCTCCCGTCATATTCAACTGCTTAACCTTTGACAGTTCTTCAAGCATCGGACGATTCATAATATCAATTTTCCATGCTTCGAGACGGTCCATTTCCTTATAATATTTTCTTTTTACAAAAATCCCCACAATATATAAGACAAGAATTAAGATTAAACCTATAATGATAAACTCCATGTTAAGCCCCCTGTTCAGTTGCAGCCAGGCCCTTATGGTCAGCGAACCTATTTTCTATAGTATTTCAAATCCAATTCCAAAGAAAAATAGAAAATCTTCATTAAAGGTGCCATGCTCTTCATTTTAAATTTATAATAAGGGAATGAGATTTTAAAAAACAACAATATTACTGATTTTATGATACCATGTAAACGACAATTTTTGACTATCATTTTCAATTTTTATGTGATTTATTTTGTAAAATATCCCATTTACCGAAATATTGTGTGAACGGAGGCTTAAAAGATGAAAAAAAACGGGCATATACATACCCCTTATTGTCCTCACGGTACTAGAGATCCTTTGGATCAATACATAAAAGAGGCAATTTCACATGGATTTTCGGAAATTTCCTTCACAGAGCATGCACCATTGCCTGCAAATTTTTCCGACCCGGCACCAGGTCAAGACAGCTCCATGGACATAAATGAATTGGAAAACTATTTGCAAGAAATCGAATCCCTTAAGAAAAAATATAAAGATAATATAAAAATAAACGTGGGATTTGAAGTGGATTTTATTGAGGGGTTTGAAAATGATACGAGAGAATTTCTTGATACCTATGGAAAAAGAATCGACGATGCCATCCTCTCCGTACATTTTCTGAAGTTTGAGAATGAGTATGACTGTGTCGATTACAGTCCGCAAAATTTTGCAGAAATGGTCAAGAAATATGGATCAATAGAAAAAGTTTACAAAAATTATTACCGAACCGTTCTGATGTCCATTCATGCCGACCTTGGCATTTACAAGCCAAAAAGAATCGGTCATATTACATTGGTGCACAAATTTCAAAAAAAATTTCCTCCCGGTTACAATGATGAAGCAGACATCATGGAAATCTTAAAGGCAATAAAGGACAAAGGGTACAGCCTGGACTTTAACGGAGCGGGGACAGCAAAACCATTATGCGGAGAACCTTATCCTCCTTTGTGGGCAGCCAATATAGCAAGTACCCTTGGCATCCCTCTTGTATACGGATCTGACGCACATCAGGTGAAAGAACTTTTGCAGGGTTATGATTTGATGTTTCGCAAACGTTGAGGAAAAAGTAAAAAATCTGCAGGCATATTGACATATATATGTCTGCTTTTTTAAACAATACTGCAGGTGCCCGCCCGCGGGAACATTACAGTGCTACCGGGGAGAGCACTTCTTTATTTTCTTCTTTATTAAGGAGAACGCCGTCTATCCATGCATAAATCTCTTTCATATATTTTTCAGCAAAATAGCTTTCATGCGGGAAAATATAGAGGACTTCAGAAAGATAATCCGTATTCAAAAAAGGCATATACAATAGTCCCTTAAATTGAATGATTGAATAATCGATCGAAAAAATCTTTAACTCCCTTGTCCGCATTCCTTCCTCAAAAATCCTGTTTAAAAAATATTTTTCTTTCATTAGATAGGTTGCCATCACTTCCCGGACAATTTGCGAATCAATAGATATTTCCCTGAGAACAAATCTCGTCAATTGGGTGTTTTTATACAAATATTGAATAATATTTTTCGTTACCTGCTTGAGACAATAAGCAGCCCCTTTATTTAATGAGGCAAAGCCGTTTTCGATTTCTTTTATATAACCTTCGAAGAAGTCAGTAAAGCAATATTCGAGGAGTCCGCGTTTATTTTTAAAATAGTAGGAAATGTGAGCAACGTTAACACGGGCTTTCCCGGCAATATCTCTAATGGACGTTCCGCTGAATCCTTGCGTATTGAACAACGAAATAGCCGACTCCAAAATAATATCCTTCGTATTCTTGCTCAAAAAAACCGCCTCCCCAAATTTTTCAAATTCATATATTTCGATAAATCTTTTCGCCTCCGACCCATGTTATAAACCGTTGATCCGCCCTAAAAAAGGGTATTTTTCATCCTACCATTTTAATTCTTCAATATTATTCCATTTCCTTTATTAAGTTATCGACAAAGTTTCCCATCTTTCTGGAAACTTTGCTAAAATAGAGTATACTTTAATAAAAAACCGGGGGAAAAGATATGTTTAAAGTCGAATTATACAATGGAACGAAGGACGAAAATTACGAACTACTCATCAGTCAGCTGAAATCTTTATTAGAAGGGGAAACGAACAGAGTTGCCAACTTGAGCAATGCGGCGGCACTCCTCCATCAATTCTTAACAGATGTAAATTGGACAGGTTTTTATCTTAATGACGGCAATGAACTCGTCCTTGGTCCTTTTCAGGGCCTTCCTGCCTGTGTCAGAATCCCCTTCGGCAAGGGTGTTTGCGGCACATGTGCAGCAAAGCGGGAGACTGTGCGGGTGGAGGATGTCCATCAATTTCCGGGCCATATTGCCTGTGATGCCAGGTCCCGTTCAGAAATTGTCATCCCGGTTGTAAAAGACGGGAAACTGCTGGGGGTTCTTGATATTGATTCACCTTCATTAAATCGTTTTGATGAGCTTGATCAAAAGAAGCTGGAAGAGTTTGTTTCGGTGTTGGCTGAGTTTTTGTAAAATAAAAGAGTGCCGGCTTGGTGATGGGCCGGCATTTTTTTGTTTGCCCAAAACGGGCGTTTGGGTGTAACGGGTCGTCTGATCTGTACTGGCAAACCTCTCCATGAAGACAATCTCCGGCTAGATCTTCTCCAAAGCCTGCCGGATATCATCGCGGAGATCTTCCCACGCCTCCAATCCTGCAGACAGGCGCATTAAGGTGTCGCTAATCCCCATTTTATAACGCTCCTCCCTGGGGACAACGGCATGAGTCATTGTTGCCGGATGCTGAATGAGTGTTTCCGGATCTCCCAGGCTGACGGCTATTTTTATAAGCCGAAGATTATTCATAAACTGCTGTGCTGTTTCTTTTGTCCCCTTTAAAGAAAAAGAGATAAGACCGCCCGGCTTTTCCATCTGTTTTTTCATAATCAGCCAATCAGGGTTTCGCATATCTCCGGGGTAAAAAACCTGCTCGATTTTTGGATGAGCCGCCAAGAAAGACGCCAGTTTCTCCGCATTTTCTGAGTGGCGGTCCATCCTCACCGCCAGTGTTTTTAATCCCCGTATCAGCAACCACGCATCAAAAGGAGACAAAATTCCACCCATGTCCTTTTGTACGGTCTTGGCCATTTTTTCGATAAAATCTCTCCTGCCGACAGCAATGCCTCCGAGCACATCTCCATGACCGCCAATATATTTTGTCGCACTGTGAACGACCACATCACATCCGTGCAAAAGCGGTTTCTGCAAATACGGGGAAGCGAAAGTATTATCAACAACTACCGGGATTCCATGTTCCCCGGCGGCCTCAGCCACCATCTCCAAATCAACCAGTCTCATAGTCGGGTTGATGGGGGTTTCAATAAAAATACAGGCTGTATTCTCACGAATATTTTCCAGCACTTCATCCTTTGACTCCAGGGAAGAAAATGAATGGTCAATTTGATATTTATCCTTAAAGCTTTGCAAAAGGCCGAACGTGCAGCCGTAAATACCCTGAGAACATAAAATATGGTCGCCTGTTTTCGTCAGGGTGGTTAAAACGGCGGAAACAGCAGCCATTCCTGAAGCAAAAGCCAGGGCCGCTTCTCCTTTTTCCAGTGTTGCAAGCATGTTCTCGAAAACTCTTACAGTAGGATTAGCGAGCCGGGAATATATATAGCCTGCTTCTTTGCCGGAAAACCTTGCTTCTCCCTGTTCAGCATCTTTAAAAACAAAAGTTGACGTTTGATAAATCGGCGGAACCAAACTTCCTACACCCTGAAAATCAGGTATTCCTTTATGAATCAAGTCCGTTTCAAAACGGTAGCCGTTATTTTCCCGCAACAGTGTTCCTCCTTTGATGGCGGTATTTCTTTGATACAATCTATGCTTCATCCCCTAGATTTGAAGCATATTCGCATTGGCGGGAGGATAATATATTTTTTTGAAAATAAAAGCACTCAAATATTGAGCGCTAACTTTCTGTTACTTGTGGAGAATTAAAAAATCAGATTCTGTTACAGCCAGCCAAAGATTTTCAACGCTGGATAATGAAAAAACCGCCCGGACTTTGTCACTGAGACCCAGCCGGTATTCATGGTTGTCATTTACAATTAAAATTATCGTTTCTTTTTCTTGGGCTTTCGTTGTAAAATTAACTCCTTCAACCTTAGTCTTCGTTTGTTCAGACCTGTCTGTTTCCGCCAATGATTCATCAAAAAAATGCCATTTACCGGAAATTTTCACCCAAACACCTATTTCTGCACTGTCTGAAGCAATTTCCTCCGGAGAGTTTCTCAGTTCTGCAGCGGCAACCGTTTTAAAAAGAAAATCCTGCTCGCGGATAATCTGATAAAGAGCGACTATATGTTTTCCGTCCGTAAATTTATAAACGGCGACATAAGGATGGTCATTTTCCCCTTCGCTTTCATGAACAACTGCAACTTGAGGGGAATTGATTTTATTTTCCCTTTGATTGTCTATTTTTTTAAAACGCCATAAAAAAGCAAGTGCGATAACAGTAATAATTAAGAAGATAAAAATTAAGCGGAGCCGCTTTTCCCAAACTGCTTCTTTCAAAAAAACCACTCTTTTTCCAATTAGTTGATGTTAATATTATAGCACGAACAAAAAGCCGGGAACTGATTGAATTGCCATTAGGAACCTCCCGGGCATATGGCCATTTTTTTAAAACAAGCCGTGAAAAATACCTGATTAACATAAAAACCTGTATTTTGTCTTGACTTTACTGTCCGCAGATCAGTATAATAGTCTTTGTGTAAAATATTGCAGCCTATGTGACACCTTTATGAGCGTATTTTGTTCCTCATCCTGATGATGACGGTGTACTGCGTAACCCGAGCTGCCAGGGCGAAGGTACATGAAAACAAAATACCCGTAACTGAGTGCTCACAACTGTTTTTATTTTACCAAAATAAAAACATAAGGAGGAGTCTTTCGTGGCTCGTTATACAGGTCCAAGCTGGAAATTATCACGCCGTCTCGGAATCACTTTGAGCGGTACAGGTAAAGAATTAGCAAAGCGTCCTTACGCACCCGGACAACATGGTCCGAACCAACGCAAAAAACCTTCTGAATATGGTTTGCAGTTGCAAGAGAAGCAAAAGCTTCGCCATATGTACGGAGTAAATGAGCGTCAATTCCGCAATCTTTTCGTAAAAGCAGGAAAAATGCCCGGAGTACACGGTGAAAACTTCATGATTCTTCTTGAATCCCGTTTAGACAACCTTGTTTATCGTCTGGGCTTGGCCCGCACCCGCCGTCAGGCACGTCAATTGGTTAACCACGGCCATATTTTAGTAGACGGCAAACGCGTGGATATTCCTTCATACCGAGTAATGCCCGGTCAAACAATCGGTGTACGTGAAAAATCACGCAACCTTGAAATCATCAAGGAAGCTGTTGAGCTAAACAACTTTGTACCTGATTATTTGACATTTGACGCTGACAAACTTGAAGGAACTTTAACCCGCTTACCTGAGCGCTCTGAACTTCCGAGCGAAATCAACGAAGCATTCATCGTTGAGTTCTACTCACGTTAATAAAATTGCTTAGCAAACAATGATGTAAAAAGCCTTAGAAACCTTGTTAAATCAAGGTTTCTAAGGCTTTCTTTCTTTTATTTTTCTACGAAGAATAATGAATGAAAAAGCGTATATTCGGGGCTGTATTAGGGCTGGAAATTTTCAGGGCGTTTATATAGAAATAAATATGTATTTTTTCAGATTCCTCAATTACATGGTTTAAAAATGATGTTGATTTCCTCAACAAAAAAGACTCTCAATTAATTGAACGTCCTTTTAGATTTTGATTGCTCCACTGCTGGGACATTACAAACGAAGCCAACGCTACATATTGAGAAGGCTAAAGGCTGTTTAAATTAGCCGGGATTAAAGATAATCTGCAAAAAGACTATAATTAGCGCCGCATAAATTCCGGGAAAAGAATAGAAAGGACGATAAATACAATCCCTGTCACAACAAAGACTATGGTCCAGATAGTAGCCTTGCCTGATGGCGGCGGACCGTCGCATAACACTTTAATCCCCAGCGGAACTAACGCTATGCATAGACCAAGTATCAGAAAAGGAGATTCAAATCTAGTCCCCTTAAGAGTGCCCAAAGGGAAGAAGAACATGGAAGCCAATGCTGCCGACCGAAAAAACCCTAATAAACGTGAACGGTAGGCACCGATTGCCAATAACACCCAGCCAAACATCATCATCCCATTAAAATACCGGACGATATGGAATGCATGATACGAGTCGCTTACTGCTTTAACAGCGAGTTCAAGGCTTTGTACATTTACGAGTTGAAAGGCCAAATGATCAATGCCGCCATGAAACACGCGGCCCATAAGCCCTAAGATCGTAAACATACCACCCCAAATGGCTAAAACAGGATGCTTCCTTCCAATGAATCTGACTAAGGTAATAATTCCCGGCCAAAGGAATAAACACCCCAGCACAAAACAACTGTAGGCGGCGGTGATAAGTACAGGATGAGCAGCGTAGGCAGCAAGCTACGCGTCATAGAAAAAATGAAATTGTATCCTGAGAAGAGCGGCCGCCAGCAATAAGAGCGGGCCAATGATTAAAGAGAGGCCACCAATCCAGCGCCCGGGGAACCAAAAAGCAGGATTATCTCTTACAAAAGATAAGTTTTCTTGAAAATTATGATTCATAAGCACGTCCACCCCCAATTCGATTTAACTGTTTCACTCCTTCCTTTATATTCCAAACAGCAACACCTATTGTGATCAGAGCAAGTAAGATCATGCTGCTGCCACGTACTGCGGAATTAGGCACACCTATTCCATCTACTTGTGCAGAAAGAAAATAGATAATCATATAGATGATAACCATAAAAATGAATGTTGCAATAGGAATTAAATGAGATATGAGTGCTCTTTTTCCATGCCTCTTTATTTCTTCATAACCAAATATCATGGTGAGGAGTGTGGAAAAAATAATGGCGCGAAAAAGAAACTAAAATAGTTTAAGGATAATAAAAGATTACGATTAGAGAACATACCTGTACTCCCTTTAACTTTGATTTTACTTTGAAAGGAGCTGTCTCCCTTTATTAACTCATCAATACTGATTTCAAATAATTCACTTAGCCTGATTAAATTTTGGATATCAGGGTATCCTTTTCCACTTTCCCATTTATAAATAGCTTGTCTGGTAACATTTAATTTTTGTCCCAATTGTTCTTGAGACAGATTTTCTTTTTTGCGTATTGTTCGAATCTGTTAACCCATTTTCAAGATCGTTACCTCCTTCACAAACAGTATATTGTTTTTCTTAATATAAAGCCATAAACGGTTGGTTTACATATGACAACGATTAGTTTACATGGAGGAGGCAGGGCTTTTTTGAATTCTATAATCTTGAAAGATCGACATAACGCATTATCAAACAGCATAAGACCAAAAAATAAATCTCAGGGGCTCCCTGAGAGTTTCAACTTATCGTCATTTTTTGTTTATTTCAGGTTATTAGAGTTTTGAATTAATATTTCCGGCTTCATGATAAGCATGGTATCTGCATTAAAAGCGGGGTTATCTGCAGCTCCTTTATCCACCTAATAACAATTCATTAAGTATTTCTCCTCGTTCTTGTTCCTGTTTGAACATATTATCAATTTGTTCTTGTTTTAGCTTTTAAAAAAACAATTTTTCAAGCGGTTACCTATAAAATTACACTCAAATATTTGTTTTCTGCTTTACAGATTGGAATTTTCACAGTTTTACAATTGATTAAAGATTGAAATTCTTTGGTAAAAAGAGAGGAGATAATTTTCCCAAAAAAAAGAGGAGCTCAGAAAATGGCGTCCTTTGATTTATTTTCATGAAGCTAAGT
This sequence comes from Robertmurraya sp., assembly GCA_025451895.1. GTDB lineage: Bacteria > Bacillota > Bacilli > Bacillales > Cytobacillaceae > CALKIU01. Next base: position 6,800 of record JANWJP010000126.1, on the reverse strand, counting down.
TAATATTCTGACATTCTTGAACACCAGCCCCTCCTCTAACCCCATGACATTGCTAAGGAGCCACTTCTGCTTAGAATAGTTTGTCTAATTTTTCAATGAAGTCGATAAGCCAGGCACCGTTAGCCACAAGCCAATCTGCAATTCTAAAAATGAAGTCAAGCATTTTTGTACACTCCTTTGCATTCGGGATTGTTGGAAGAGACTTTTCTGCGCAGAAAACTTTATAAACTCCAACCAACCGCACCCTTTTTAAGTATACTAATATAGTATACTTTCTAAGTAGAATATACTCCCTTTTCAAATTAACCTCAAATTTTAATATACCTATAAAATTTAAAAAATTATAACTTGTAATATGCTGCGATTCTTAAGGTGGTTTTATAAGACAACGGATGTTAAAACTAAGTAAGAAATTTACTCGATTTGAAGATGCCCATAAATGATTTGACAAGTCATCTGTTAACAGATTTTCGGAGCCTTCAATCATTAAAAATCCCCCTCAAAGATAAACAGCTTTTATTCTGCCTTCTTCAAGGGGTAGCAATCAAATATTGGAGGAGGTATTAATATGCTAAATTTCGGTCAAAACAGCATGGACAACTAATCTTCCTTTTTCAGAATCGAGCGCAAAGTCGCATGTGGACAAAGTTAATATTTGCGTATCCGGGGTTAATTCCGCATCCTGCCAAAATACCGAGCGTTTCTGAAGCGTCTTTAAAAACTGCAAATACTCTTCTTCATTGGCAAAATCCGTTTCAATATAATTAAAACCGGTCGTGGTAAGATATACTGAAAAGACTTCTCCTCTGTATGTCTTACCTAATGTTTCAACATATATTTCAGGTTTCTTTATGTAAAAATCCTCCCGCAAAAGTTTTTTCAAGTCGGCGAACATCGTACCGTCTTTCATGCGGTGGCCATATAAAATCATATTAAAATTTTCCCCGGCTGGATTATTCCTGTAATCCATAAAAATGCTGCCTGCTTTTGATTTCTCTTGGCGATAATTCCGGTGCAAATAATACTTATTATCCTTTCCTTGAAGAATGGGATAATCTATTTTTGTGCTGCTCACCTTAATCCAACCGACAATATCACTATTTACTTTCCGGGCCCGGGATAATTTATTTTTTTCTTGAACAGCTTCATTTTGTTGCTTCTTTCCATTCTCTTCCGCCCACGCTTCCTGCCAATATAAAGTTCTCATTTCTTCAGAGATTTTTTTGTTTTTGAATGAGTCAATAAAATAGCTGCTTAACATGATTAAAGAATAGCTGAACACCCCGGCGAATATAAGCGTTATGAATATTTTTCCGATTTTTTTTATTCTGTTATTCCGCAAATTATTTTGCCACCACCATAAGGAATCAGATTTCTGCTGATACTAAATAAAAACCGTGTTCTGCATCCCCGTTAATAACCACATCCACACCGTTAATCACTTTAATCATTTCTTTCGCCACTATATCTTCGAAGTCTTTCTTTTAAAATTTCTCCATCTTTCATGGCAATAATATAATTCCTATAGCGAATTGTCTGGTTAATGTCACAGAGAACCGTCAGGATAATCAGACCATAATTCTCATTCAAAACTTTGATTTGCTCAAGAATTTCATATTAGTAATATATATTCAAATAAATAGCCAGTTCATCCAGTAATGATGATGTACAAATTTTTTTGACTGACCCCTTTTTTTCCTTATCGTCCAAAATTAGTTTTCCTTCATAAGCTCTACAGTCTTTATTTACAATTTCCGGAAGAGTTGATCTTCCGCACCCGTTCGGATCAATTATGGATGTAATCTTTCCCCATCTCAACTTATAACTGATTTCGGTAAAACATTGTTTACCCTTTTATTCACTTTTATGATGAATTATGCGAAACCGATTTAACGAAAAGAAATTCGACATCTTCGGGTCAGGTGATACATCGCACCACCCCCATTTTTTGTGCTGCAGTTGTTATTTTCGAAAAAAATTAAAGAGAGGAATGACTTTCTCATTACAGAATGATTAAAAATCGAATCGGCTCCCTCAGAACAAGATCATTTAAGGCTTGAACAATTTGTTTATTAAATAGCTCGGTTAGCGTACTTAAACCAGCTTAATTGCTTCTCCCGCTTTTTCCCTGTATGTATACCTGACCATTTTCATTAAGTACACAGGAGACTTTAACAGGACACTAAATCCAAACATAAAACCCCTGCAAAACTCACTGCGGGGTTTTCAGGGGTTTTCATCAAAATTACGAATTTGCTTAAAACCATTTTCTGACTGCGTTTGCCGTTTCGAATGCAATACAATTAATTTAAATCATAAATCCTGCCCTTTATTAAATAAGCTGCACTTTCGGCAATATTGGTAATATGGTCAGCCACCCTCTCCAAATAACGGTTGATATATAATAATTGAGCCAGTTGATTGGCTTTTTCAGGGTTTTCGCTAAAAAGTTTTATTAATTTTTTATAATACTTGTCACTCATATCATCGATTTCATCGTCCATACTGCCGACTTCCTTTGCAAGAGCCAGGTTCCCTTCAAAAAAGGATTCCAAAGATTTATCCAGCATCGTCATACAAATATCCTTCATTGCTTTAAGTTCGGAAATTTCTATTAAAGATTCTTCATTGCCGATCATAATGGTTGATTTAGCAAAATTCACGGCAAAATCTGCAATGCGTTCTATTTCCGAGGAAATTTTAATAACACCGACGATCAATCTTAAATCTCTTGCCACCGGCGACTCTTTTACAATGAGCCAGACAGCGAGATGATTAATCTCCTCCTCCATAGCATTCACTTCCTGGTCATCTTCAATGACCCTTAAAGCTCCTTCTATATCTTGATTCTCTAATGCTGTGAAGGATTTTTCCAGCATGGAAACAGTTAATTCACCCATTTCTCTGATTTTTCCCTGAAGTTCCTTTAAACTGTGTTCAAAGCTTGCCCGAACCATGTTGCAACATCTCCTTTTATCCGAAACGTCCGGTCACATAATCCTCCGTTCTTTGGTCATCCGGCGTTGAAAAGATCTTACTTGTTTCCGCAAATTCAATGATTTCACCGTTTAAGAAAAAGGCAGTCCGATCGGAGACCCGTGCAGCCTGCTGCATATTGTGGGTGACGATCACAATCGTATAATCCTTTTTCATTTCGTCCAGTAATTCTTCCACTTTTAACGTTGAAATGGGATCCAGTGCGCTTGTCGGTTCATCCATGAGAATGACATCAGGTTTCATGGCAATCGCCCTTGCAATACAAACCCTTTGCTGCTGGCCGCCGGACAAACCGAGCGCTGACGTTTTGAGACGGTCTTTAACTTCATCCCAAATCGCTGCCCCTCGCAGACTTTCTTCGACAATCTGATCCAATTTCGCTTTATTCCTGATTCCGTGCATCTTTGGTCCATAAGCCACATTATCATAAATACTCATCGGAAAAAGATTCGGCTTTTGAAAAACCATCCCGACCTTGGTACGGAGCTTAATCACATCGTTCGATTTATAAATATCCTGACCGTCAATAACGATGCTCCCGCTAATTTTCACACCATCGATTAAGTCATTCATCCGGTTTAAGGTTCGTAAAAACGTGGATTTCCCGCAGCCGGAAGGGCCGATTAACGCAGTGATTTCTTTTTCCTTAATATCAATAGAAACCTCAAAAAGAGCCTGTTTTTCTCCATAAAATAAATTCAAATTCCTAACACTGATTTTTATGTTTGTTTCCGGCACTTTTTCTCCGGCTGCAGATTCCCGTTCTAATATCGCAATTGCCATTTTCCAATCTCCTTTGCATTAGACTGTCCTGAAAACAATCAATATTTCTCCTTCATATTCCATTCATTCTATTGCCGATTATCAAATTATGCTATTTTGGCCGCAAAAGCCTCCAATCACAGAAGATATTTGTATGAATTTCTCAATAATTGCTTCTGTCCAGTTTCTTGGAAATAAATGTAGCTGTAAGGTTGAGAACCAAAATGATGACAATCAAAACAATTCCGATGGCGGCTGCGAGTTCAATATCACCGGCTTCCTGGGTAACTAAGTAAGAATGGACGGTAAGAGTCCTGGCCGATGAAAAAATGCTTTCCGGCATCGCAGCCACTGTTCCGGCTGTCAGGAAAATGGCCGCTGATTCGCCGATAATCCTTCCCATCGAAAGAATAATCCCAGATAAAATTCCCGGCATGGCACTCGGCAAAATGACTTTATATAATGTTTGTAATTTTGTCGTGCCAAGCGCAAGGGAGCCTTCCCGGTAAGCTTGCGGGACTGTTTTTAACGCTTCCTCCGTTGTCCTGATAATGACCGGCAAAATAATTATTGTTAAAGTTAACGAAGCAGAGATAATTGACATCCCCAACTTCAGCGCCGCTACAAAAAATACCGCTCCAAATAATCCGTAAATAATTGAAGGAATTCCCGTTAAACTTTCCGTTGCAAAACGGATGATTTTGACTAAACGTCCTTGTTTTGCATATTCCTGCAAATAAACGGCGGCTAAAATCCCGATTGGCGTGGCAATGGCCAGGGAAATCACAATGGTATAAACCGTGGCAATAATCATTGGCCAGATTCCCCCTCCGCCTAACGGAGAATAATCACTAAAAATAAACTCTAAATTGATTAAACTGATTCCTTTATAAAAAATAAATCCGACAATAAGGACCAAAATTCCAACGGTCAAAAGAGCTGCACCCCATAGAAGCGCAAGCATGATTCCATCCTTTAATCTGCTCAAGCTACTGACCGCCTTTCGAGCTAATTTTTGCTAACACAAAATTTAGAATGAGAATGAATGAGAATAAAACAATTCCCGTGGCAAAAAGCATTTCCTGATGAACTCCCGAAGCATAGCCCATCTCCAAAGCAATGTTTGTTGTCAATGGACGGACACTGTCCGTCAGACTTGCCGGAATTAACAAGCTGTTTCCAGCCACAAGAATGACCGCCATCGTTTCACCAATTGCCCTTCCCATTCCTAAAACAACCGCCGTCATAATACCTGACTTGGCAGCAGGTACAACAACCTTAAAAATCGTGCCTATTTTTGAAGCGCCCAATGCCAGCGACCCTTCCCGATAAGACTTCGGCACGGCACGGATAGCCGTTTCTGCCACTGTTACGACGGTAGGAAGCATCATAATTGCCAGCACAAGAATTACGGCTATTAAACTTTGACCTTTCGGCAAACCAAGGTTTTCCTGCAGATAAGGAATAATCACGGCCAATCCAAAAACACCGTAAAGAACCGATGGAATTCCAGCCAATAATTGAATGGCAGGGGAAATCATTTTAGCAATCGGTTTCGGGGCAATTTCAGCCAGAAAAACAGCCGTAAAAAGCCCGATCGGAACACCGATAACAAGGGCGCCGATTGTTGCGTAAACAGAAGCAACAATCATCGGCAGAACTCCAAACTTATCTTCACTCGGAACCCAATCCTTGCCCGTTAAAAATTCAAGAAAACTGTATCCTTCCGCTGCAAACGGACGGGCCCCCTTATAAAAAACAAACCCGATAATTAACGCCAAACTTATGACAGAAATAAGGGCACAAAGCAAAAAAATTTTTCCCGATAAGTCTTCATAAAAATACTTTCTTTTATTTGATTTATCTATATTTTTCAATCCGTTTTTTATTGGCTGACTTGACATTTGCCACTCCTCCAAATATATTCGTGAGTCCCCGGATTGCGCTTCCGGCTAGCGCACCGGTATCGTCCCTGACTCCAATACAATTTCCTGGCCTTTCGGGCTCAATATGTAATCGATAAACTTTTGGCCTTCCGGCGTTAGATTTTCCTCAAGATGAACAAAAAGAAACGGACGGGACAATTTATATTTTTGTTGAAGGACATTTTCAGCAGTGGCCTCAACGCCGTTTATTTTTACCGGCTGAATCGAAGGATCGATATACTCAAAGGAAATAAATCCGACAGCATGTTTGTTTGTAGCAACGGTAGTTTTAATATTCCCGTTTCCGCTCGCTACAATTGCACTTCTTACCAATTGTCCTGAAGAATAGCCGACTATTTCCTGAAAAGCATCCCTTGAGCCTGAACCGTCTTCCCGGGATACAACAACAATTTCCATATCATCTCCGCCAAGTTCTTTCCAATTTGTTATTTTTCCAGTAAAAATATCTTTCACTTGTTCAATTGTCAGATTCTCTACTTTATTGGACGGATGGACAATGACGACAATCCCGTCATAAGCGATAATTGTCTCCTGCAGACCTTTTGCTTTTTCATCTTCTTTTAAATCACGTGAAGACATGCCGATTTCAGAAACTCCGTTTATCGCATTCGTGATTCCCGCTGAAGATCCGATTTGGTTTATTTCTATATTGATATCATGTTCTTCTTTATATCTTTCAGCCAACTTCTCTGCCAGAGGGCCGACAGAGGTGGAACCTGATATGGCAAGTGTATGTTTTGCAGCTTTTTTGTCTCCCGGTTCATTTGTATTGGTATTGCTGCATGCCGTTAATATAAGCACAAAAAAGATCATGATAAAAATTAATCCTCTACTTTGCAGTCTCATATTAAACCCCCTGGAAGTTTTCTTTCCTGTCTGCTAATAGTTTCCTTCAATTAAAGAATAGTTATGTTTAGTAAATTTTTCGTTAAGCGGATGTAAAGAATTCATTAATTTGGTAAACTGAATGTTTTGTCTATATTGCTTTTTTTCCACTTTCGTTCATAAAACTGGTATATATTATTTTCTCAATAGATACCATCCGCCTGTTTTTTCATGAAAAACCCCGGAATCCAGTCATTAGGATTCCGGGGT
>JANWJP010000125.1 GCA_025451895.1 Robertmurraya sp. | reverse complement strand
TTTTTTTGACATTATTAATCCTGCTGTTTCAACCGGATGCCGGTCAATTAACGGCCTTTGCATGTGCAACTGCAATTTTATTTAGGAAAATAATTCGTCACTGGGGCCTGAAAATTTTCGCTTTTACAGTAATTGCAGCCTTGACGGCCGGTTCGTGGGTTTATCTCGATGATCTGGCGCCGGTTCCTTATGTGGAAGATATTCTGCTGTTAGTTGCAGACCTCGGAATTGTCTGGTTGATTTTTGGGATTTTGTCGCTCCTGTTACTATTGGTTCCATTCTTTTTTAATGGGAAAAGAAATCAGATTTCTTTATCGTTAGGAATTTATTTCTTAATGACGATCATCGTAACTTTTTTTGGGAATTTCCCTGTGCCAATCATGGGATATGGGATCTCGCCTATTGTCGGTTACCTCATAGCGGTTACCTGGCTCAAAAAGAATATATGATAAATTTGCTGAAAGCCTGATTCCTCCTGCTCACATATGCAGAGGGTTAGGCTTTTTTGCTTTTGGATGTGTCAAAAGGTACGCAATGAATGATTTTTGTCATAATCCTTACTTGTTTTGCAATAAAAATATAATAAAAAAAGATAAATATTTATTGATAAACGATAAACAACTTGCTAAAATCAAAGAAAGCCTAATTCAATAACTTGATTTATAAGAAGAGATTCAAAGCTTTTATAAAATTAATGGCTTTTGTTTTACCCTGCAAGCGAAATCAACGTGTGTTTTCGGGATCATAGTGATGGCAAGCAAGAGCAAATTTGATTTGGAGGCAGATGGTTATGTATGATGTGGTGATTGTTGGTGCCGGACCCGCCGGTGCAACTTTGGCCAGATTACTTGGTCATAGACTGAAAATATTAGTGATTGATAAAAGACAGTTGCTGGAAAAAGGGTCTTCCGTCCGTTCTGAAAAATCTTGCGGCGGCCTAATCGCGCCTGATGCCCAGCAGATGCTGGCAAGGTTCGGCCTGGGAGTTCCCAAGGAGATTTTAACCGGTCCGCAAATATTCACCGTTCGAACGATGGATATTCAAAATGATTTTGAGCGGTATTATCAACGTCATTACATTAACATTAACCGGGAAAAATTTGATAAATGGTTAGTGTCGCTGATTCCGTCTGAAGTGCACATTGCAAGCGGCGCAATTTTAAAAAGTTTTGAAACCGTCAATGATGTGATTAAGGTGCAATATACCAGGGAAGGGAAAGAACAAACCGTTTACACAAAATTATTGGCAGGTGCGGACGGGGCTTTTTCAACGGTTCGGAGAAAGCTTTCACCGGTCACACCAGCTCCCAAGACGTATATTACGATTCAGGAATTTTATCAAACGGACAGCAGCTACCCGTATTTTTCGGCGATTTTTGATGATGAGATCACGGATTTTTACTCATGGACGATTACAAAGAATGATTTGCTCGTTTTAGGCACGGCTGTTTCGCCAAAAAATCAGCCGTATGAAAAATTTTTGGCGTTGAAAAATAAACTTTTTTCGAAAGGATTTAAGTTTGGGTCATGTGTTAAGAGAACCGGTTCTTATTTATTGAGACCCGGAAGACTGAACGAGATTTGTCTTGGCAAAGGAAATGTTGCATTGATTGGAGAGGCTGCCGGTTGGATTAGTCCAAGTTCAGCGGAAGGATTAAGCTATGCATTCCGGAGCGCCAATGCTTTGGCTGATGCAATTCAAGCCCAGCCGGACAATATCATAGCAGAATATGAACGGAACACCCGGAGTTTGCGAATGAATATAAGGTTGAAACTTTTGAAATCACCGGTTATGTATCATTCGTTTTTAAGAAAAATAGCAATGAAATCAGGATTCATGAGTATTGATATCGTTCAGGGAAACGGCGAAGCAGAAAAAAACGGGAGGCTGAAATGCTATGAAAATACCCTTATACCATAATGAATCTGGTCATTTTTTTGAAGGCAATGTTCCGGAACATATAGCCATTATTATGGACGGAAATGGACGGTGGGCCCAGAAACGCGGACTGCCCAGAGCAGCAGGGCACAAGGAAGGGATATCTGCAGTTGTCAAAATTGTCAAGGCTGCAGTCAAATGCGGCGTGAAAGTATTGACCCTTTATACTTTCTCTACAGAAAATTGGAAACGACCAAAGGCGGAGGTAGACACGATTTTAAAACTTCCCCAGGAATTCTTGCATGCCTACTTACCGGAACTTATGGCCAATCATGTACGCATTCATACAATTGGTGATATCGAACGTCTTCCGTTCCATACACGGAAAGCTGTACAGTTCGCAGTGGAACGAACCCGGCATAATACCGGCCTTCAGCTGAATTTTGCCCTTAATTACGGGAGCCGCCATGAGATTTTGCATGCGGTGAAAGAAATAGCGGCGGATATTAAACAGGGGAAATTGACATTGGACCAGGTGGATGAACAAAAATTCTCACAATATTTGTATACGGCTGATTTTCCTGATCCTGATTTGCTCATCCGGACCGGCGGAGAAAAACGCTTGAGCAATTATCTTCTCTGGCAATTGGCCTATACCGAATTTTGGTTTACCGACAGTCTTTGGCCTGATTTTTCCGAGGAAGAATTTTATCGGGCGCTGGAGGATTATGGCCAGCGGAATAGGAGGTATGGAGGATTATCCGGCTAAAAAACCCGCCCTCTGAGTCTTGCGGCAAGGAGGGCAAGGGTTTTTTTTACGGGAGAATATCTTGGGCGTACCAACCAATAATAATAAATGGTTTAAACCGATTGCCTAGAGGCACTGGTGGAAATCACATAGATGATCTGTGAGAATTGATACCCGGAAGTTTTTAAGGAGCTGGAGTCGTGAAGTTTCAAAAAATTGAAAGAAATGCTTTTCAAGTTATCGGAATTAAAAAGGAATGTCCCTGTGGAAATGAAGTGAACGGTATTCCTGAATTCTGGGCGCAAGCAAATGCCGATGGGACGGTTGACAGATTGGCGCAATTAATAAATGGCCAAATTAAAGGCGTATTAGGAATCACTGACAACTATAATGAGGAAAAGAATACGATTGATTATTGGATTGCTGCAGAGCATGTCGGAAAGGGACCGGACGATCTGTTGAGCCTGGAATTTCCTAAGAGCAAATGGATTGTTTTTGAAGTGCACGGTTCGGCTCCTACTGCCATGCCTGAGGCCTGGAGAAAGATTTTTAGTGAATGGCTCCCGGCCAATGATTATGAATTAGCTGATATGCCGGCCATCGAAGCCTATATTGCGCCTAATCCTTATAAAGCAGATGCGATCAATCAAATTTGGCTTTCTATAAAATGATTGTGTTTATATTTAATGCTGTTTTCCTAATAAAAAAGTGTGAAACTGTGCCAATAAACGGATATACCGCAGCAACATTTCGGTTTCTAGAATTTGACATTAAAAAATATTATCATTTGCGATAATCATGATCTATTCGCGAAAACAAAATATATTGGCAAAACATAGCTATTTTTTCGCAAAACGCCCACCAACGCAATAATAGGGAATGTCATTTCCGGGCATCCTCTTTTTGAATTTTTAAGACTCATCTAACTGAATAGCCCGCTTTTTAAATAATGTTGCTAATACTTGCCTTACCCGTGAAATCCAACTGACTAACGGGCCCTGCGAAATCGTTTGGAAGGATGATGGAGGAACCTTCAAAAAAGCCTGCGCCAAGGATTTAGATGCATTTAAGAACTTTTTGGAGAAGGAAAAAGAGACGGCCTAAAAAGATATCATGCAGTTTCCAAAAAATGAGGAAGAATTTTGCATCCAGCAAATGATATTGTGATATAGTGGGAAGTAGTCTTGAAAGGAGCTGTTGTTATATGTTTAACAAGCAAAGTGCGGAGATTGCAGTGAAGAGGGAGGGATGTGCTGAATAAAAAAGCATAGGACCTCCCAAAGGTTGCGATCAACACTTTAGGAGGTATATTAAATTGAAACCTATTAATCTGAAAAACTTGGGACTTACTGGGGAAATGATTCAGGAGTCTAAACAATATAAAAATCTTTCTATCGGCCGGGTATCAACTCAATCTAAAAACCTTTACAAGGTCATCACGGAAAATGGTGAGATCATAGCTGAGATTTCAGGGAAGTTTCACTTTTATGTAAGTGATTCTTCTGAATACCCGGCGGTTGGGGATTTTGTGATGGTTGACCGGACAGATGATTCCCAAGGAAACGCAATCATTCATCATGTGCTGGCACGAAAAAGTGTTTTTGCACGGAAAACGGCAGGTTCAAGGAAAGATGTACAGGTTGTTGCTGCAAATATTGATACAGTTTTTGTTTGTATGTCGTTGAATCATGATTTTAATCTGCGCCGGCTGGAACGATATCTCTCGAATGCCTGGGACAGCGGTGCGGTTCCGGTTGTCGTCCTGACAAAATCCGATCTATGTACAGATATAGAGCAGAAACTGAATGAAATATCGTCTATCGCCATAGGTGTGGATGTGTATGTTACGACAAGCACCTCAGATGATGGTTATCTGCCGTTAAAAAAGTATCTGGCCAATGGCCGGACGGCCGCATTTATTGGCTCATCCGGGGTCGGAAAATCAACTTTAATTAACTGCCTCCTTGGTAAAAACGCCCTCGATACGGGTGAAATTAGAAACGACGATAAAGGTAGACATACAACGACGAGACGGGAACTGATTATATTGCCGGAATCCGGAGTTGTCATTGATACTCCGGGGATGCGGGAACTTGGTGTTATCCATGCTGATTTGTCAAAATCATTCGCGGATATTGATGAACTGGCCGCACAGTGTAAATTTAATGATTGCACGCATTCGAACGAACCGAAGTGTGCCGTCCAAAATGCTATTCGGGAAGGAATCTTGTCCGTTGAAAGATTGGAAAACTACCGAAAACTGTTAAGAGAAACTAAATATGAGGGCTTGAATTCCAAAATGATTGAAAAGGAAAAGCTGAATAACATCTTTCGTGAAATGGGCGGCTTGAAAAGCGCCAAGAAGTTTATGAGGGCGCAAAAAATGAAAAAGCGCAGATAAGGAGTCCATTGAAACATTGTTCCATTTTGGGCAACCTTGTTGTGAACAGAGCGGGTGCTGTTCAATCGTTACTTGACTTTTGAACGCACCCTTATATTGTCATAGTTTTTAATATTTCACAGTCCATTAATAAACCCTTTTGAAAATGCTTTAGTTGCTTTATTCAGTATGTATTTGCAAAATTTCTTGTTATGCGATAAAACTGCATGGGATGCCGTTTTAATTTTAATATATGAAAAAATAATATTCAGGCCGGCTTTTTAATGCATGTTGCAGATTGAATCGGAGCCGGCCTGAATATTTGGGGAAATTGGAAGAACGGGGAATGTGAAGGCTATGTGAAACCTAAGTCGCGTAATATATCCGCGAGACCTTGGGCTGCGAACATGTCTATAAAATGTGCTCTAACGTCCGGTGAAGATAAGAGCATGGTATTTCCATTTTGAATGACACCTGTTTCGTCAACTCCCCATGTATTGATGACAATGTCTTCGGTTAAACCGGCAATTCTTACTTCAAATCCTTCAGCTAAGTTTGTTGATGGGGGAACGAGCGGGGTTGCACGGGTAATGAGGGTTTGAGAAGGGGGAATGATAACTGTCTCAACTGAAGGGTCAGGAAGGTTAAGAACTCCATTTTCATTTAATTCAAGAAGGGCAGAGTCTTCTGTCATTATTTTTCCGTTCAAAAATGTCCTCTTTGGAAATTCGCATTCGTTTAAATCTACGACAGATATTGTCACTTCACGGGGAATCTTGTCAAGGTTTTTAACCAATACAACCACTTCTTTCGTTTTTGCATTTCTTAAAATCGGTCCGGTGGTAACGGTTCTAACATCCCGTTTTTTCCTTCTTTTATCTTGACTGTCATTGCACTCATGTTTTTCTTTCTTTTTCTCATCTGTTTTATCCGGTTTTTTCTTTTTTTCTTCCATCTTTTCTTTATCCTTCTTTTTCTTTTTGTCTGACATAATATCCCTCCTTTCCATATGTTTATACAGTAACAATATATTTTTGGGAATTCTTTGGCGAAACGGCGTATGGCATATTTGTAGAAAAATGAGTCATTTTGTAGAGTTCTATGGAAATTTGGTCTGTGATGGAACCGGAATTTATGATTCATTGAAATTAGTATATTGGTGCAGAGCCTTTGCTCTAATATACTTGACTATTTTGACAAGTGAATGAATGATCCGGACACAATTTGAGGAAAAATTTGTTACAGGGTGATATCCGCAAGTGCCGTAATCTGATATAATCTTGAAACCTGAAGCCGGAAACACTGGATAAAGATATATTCTGGTTATTTGTTCCGGCAAATATTTTCGCACAGCTGTGAAAGAAGCAGTCGAACAAAAAAAGAGATAAATCACAGTACCTGCACCACAAGGTATAATGGTTCAATCTATCCAAATACTTTCAGGATTTAACAAGATTTGTATTACCTGAAACCATTAGTTAGATGGCACAAAATTCCGAACCAATATAGGTAAGGATTAATGAACACTTATGGTTTAATTATCACGCTATAGGTCACAAACCACTTTGAATGGAAATGGCTATGTTTGCACAATTGGAGTGGAAGATTATGATTTGACGGAAAGAAGATTTTAGATCATGGTGGCAAAGTTGCATTGCCAAAATATGCTTTGCCCGGTATGGAGTGGCAGGGATACTATTTGGATACAGAAGGTAATATATTTGGGATTTATCAACCCGATCCGAATGCATAATGAGGAAGGGTGATATTTCAATGAATCATACACTAAAAGAGAAGGCTGTGTCGTTTTTGCAGATGATTGTTTTGGGTAAGAACAGTGAAGCATACGAAAGGTACATTGGGTCGGATTTCCGCCATCATAATCCCTTTTTCCCGGGTGACGCAAAGTCTCTGCTGCATGCCATGCAGGAAGAGGCAGTTGAGAATCTTCATATAAAGATTTTGAGATTAAACATGTTATTGGAGAGGGAGACATGGTTGTGGTTCACTTTCATATAGAGCAAAATCAAAATGATCCCGGGGGGGCTGTTGTCCATATCTTTCGCTTTCATAGTGATCTTATCGACGAAATGTGGGATATCGGCCAGGCGATACCGGAGGATTCTCCCAATGAAAATGGATCGTTTTAGTTTAAAGGGAAGTTTTTGTTGTTGTTAAAAAAGGACTGTCTTCGAACGGAAAGTTCAGAGGCAGTTTTTAAAGGTTTCTTAAATTTTTTCAGAAAATGTACAATTTCAAATGATAACTGGTGCCAACTTGTCTCAGTAAACAAGAAAATACCATCCAAGCCGGGTTTCCCGTCAAGGATGGTATTTTTCATTACTAAATTTGCGCTTAGACGGTTGTTAAAGGTCTTTCTGTTGTTTCTTCGGAAATTGTCTCATCTATATTTACAGCTGCCAAGAAACCTTCTCTTATGGCCTCAAGAGCTTTTCTCGGTTTTACAGCATCTCCTATAACCTTAATCGGGACTTTTCCTCTTAATTCTGAGGCCAGAGCATTATTGGATTCCGTACCTAATGCGAGAACAATCGTTTCAGTTTCAATACTTGAAATGCCTTCCGGGTTTTCAAACTGAACGTAGTAATCGCCCATTTCTTTAATTTTTGAATTTGTAAAAGTTGTGATTTGTTTTTCTGCAATTGCTTTCATTAAGAATGTGCGGCGTGAAGATTCTTCATCAGACGCAAGTGTTGGAAGCATCTCAACGATTGTTACTTGTTTTCCTAAGGAGGCGAGGTACACCGCTGTTTCACATCCAACCATGCCGCCGCCGGCAATGACAACGTTTTGCTTCGTCTCTGCTTTACTTAACAGAACATCCTCGGCAGTGACAACATTTATGCCATCGATGCCTTTAATGGATGGTCTTGCAGGGGTGGCACCTGTAGCAATAATGACGATGTCCGGTTTTTCTTCTTCACATATTGCTGCGGTATACTCTGTATTCAGTTTCATGTTTACGCCAAGCTTTTCCACTTGTCTGCCGGCCCAGGAAACAAAGGAAGCGAGTTCTCCTTTTGCCGGCGGGATTGCGGCTGTGGCAAATTGTCCGCCCAAGCGGCCGGTTTTTTCATAAAGCGTTACTTTATGACCGGCCATTGCTGCTGTTCTTGCAGCTGTCAAACCGGCAGGTCCAGCGCCTACTACTGTCACTTTTCTTGGATTTTCGGTTTTCTTAAATTCATGCAGATATTCATAGCCCAAAGTCGGGTTTACCAGGCAGCGGATTGGCTCGTTTCTGAACAGATATTCCAGACAACCTTGTTGACAGCCAATACAAGCCCTGATATCTTCATACTGTCCGTTGGCAAATTTATTTGGAAGTTCCGGATCAGCCAGAGAGGGTCTGCCCATGGCAATGACATCAGCTTTTCCCGAGAGAAGTATGCTTTCGGCTAAAAGCGGATCATTAATGCGTCCAACCGTCAGCACAGGGATATTAACGACTCTTTTAACTTCTGCGGCATAGTCAACAATCCATCCTGGTGTGACATGCATTGGAGGAATAATGGCCCATGCACTCTCATATGTTCCTGCAGAAACATGCAGGTAATCGACACCCAGTTTTTCCAGTTTGACGGCTATTATTTTTGTTTCTTCAATCGTTCGCCCGCCTGGAACTTTTTCATCCGCTGAAATTCTAAAACCAACTACAAAATCGGGACCGCATTTTTCTCTTACATTCTTAACGATTTCCATGGGGAATCTTAATCTGTTTTCTAAAGATCCGCCATACTTGTCAGTGCGTTTGTTTGAATAACTTGACATGAATTGTGCAATTAAATAACCATGCGCACCATGAATTTCAACTCCGTCAAAACCTGCCTTTTTTGCGCGCAAAGCAGTGTCGCCAAATTGAGAGATGATCTTTTCTATTTCCGGTATGGTTAACTCACGGGGAGTTTCGCCTAAAACAGGGCACGCCAAAGGAGATGCGGAAACCGGCTGTTCTCCGATTACGGCTGATGTTGTTTGTCTTCCGCAATGATAAATTTGGGCAATAATCTTTGCTCCTGCTCTATGGATTCTTTCAGTTAATTTGGCATGAGATTCGATTTGTTCATCCTTCCATAAACCCGGAGTCCAAAATCCTCTTCCTAATGGATCAACAGCATAGTCCTCAACAATGATCATGCCCCAGCCGCCTTTGGCTTTGGCTTCATGATATGCTATAAACCGTTCGGTAGCCATGCCATCCTCATCACAAAAGACAGTTACCATGGGCGATACAGCAAACCTGTTTTTAAGTTTCATATTCCCAATGGAAATAGGGGTAAAAACAGGACTTGAATGTATTGGTTTCATTGTGGACCTCCTTAAAGATAAAATTTTTTCTGTAAGAATAAGTAACAGATTGGCATTTTTGTACAAAACTGAAAATCCAAAAGTGCATGAGTTAAAAATATTTTCAGAATTAATATTCTAAAATAATCTTAACGAAGTGTAACATGTGAAGCAATGAACAATGATTGACGATACACAAGCAACTTATGACATTTGTTACTATTTTCAATGAGTTTTTAACTTTTCTGTTGGTTTAATTGAATGTCACCGCATTTTTTATAAGAACTTTTAAAATAAGTCTGATTTTATGAAGATTTCAAAGAAGGAAAAAGTAGAGAACGCACGCAGCCAACCGAACTTTGATTCAGTTTTGGTTGATGAATAAGGTTTACTGCCGAACCCGTACAGTTGTTATTGCTGATAGAATAGGGCTATGTAAATTTCGCATATTCAAGTATTTTTAGATATGTATTAATGAATCAATAATAGTGTTGTTTGTACATAGAGGAAGGTTCCGAAAGACTCATTAAGAAACCTTGATTTCTGCTTCAAAAAGGTGATAAGAGGCAGGCTCTTTATTCTGTTTTTACGAAAAATGCTATAATTCTAATGTACTGAAGAAAATAAGAAGAGTTTGGATAAATTGGGGAAACGCTTATTTTTTTGTTATCTTAAAAAAGTTTCGTTGGAGAACCGGAATCCCATATTTGTCTGCAATCTCAAGAAGCTGGTGAGACCATGTTAAATCAAGTTCAAATATCTGTGCGTGCGCTTGTTGAGTTTGTGATGAAAGAAGGCAGCATTGATGCCCGCTTTTCCTCAAAAAGTACGCTGGTGGAAGGAACGAAGATTCACCAAAAAATTCAAAAAACATATCAGGAAACGGATCAGAAAGAAGTCTATTTACGGACGGAAATTCCCTTTAACGGTCTTGTTTATGTGATAGATGGCCGGTGCGACGGTCTTTTATTTCGTGACGGCGGGGTGATGATTGACGAAATTAAGTCATTTTCCCGGTCGCCCGACAGTTTTGATGAGGAAGGGATTCCAGTCCATTGGGCACAAGCAAAAATGTATGCATATATATACGCGAAAGATCACGGGTTGGACGGAATTACGGTCCAATTGACTTATGTTCATACAGAATCAGAATCAATAAGGTATCTTCAAAAGAAATTCTCCTTTTCAGAGCTGGAGAGTTTTGCTTTCGAAATGATTGAAGGATATGCCCCATACGCGAATCTCAAGTCTGAACTTATGCGGACACGAAATGACAGCTGCAAAGCGCTTGAATTTCCATTTCCGGACTGGCGAAAAGGACAGAGGAAATTTGCCGGAGCCGTTTATAAGACGATTTTTGATGAAAAAAGCTTGTTCGCAAAGGCACCGACGGGAATCGGCAAGACTATCTCTACGCTCTTTCCCGCTGTGAAGGCAATCGGGGAGGGGCTTGTGAATAAAATTTTCTATCTTACTGCAAAAACAATCACCAGGACAACGGCAGAAGAGGCAATGGCCAAAATGCGTTCCTGCGGTTTGCGCCTGACCTCCTTAACAATTACGGCTAAGGACAAGATTTGTTTTAAGGATGAAACCATTTGCCAGAAGGATTATTGTGAGTATGCAAATGGTTATTATGACCGTGTCAATGAAGCGATTCTGGAGATTCTTAAAAATGAGGAAGCGATCACACGTCAAGTGGTGGAGGAATATGCGCGGAAATTCAGAGTTTGTCCTTTCGAATTTTCTATTGACCTTGCTTATGAGGCAGACGTCGTGATCGGTGATTACAACTACATTTTTGATCCGAGGGTATCGTTAAAGCGTTTGTTTGAGGAGCAAAAGAAGTCCACAGTACTGCTGATTGACGAGGCGCATAATCTCGTTGACCGTGGCCGGGAGATGTTTTCGGCAACTCTTGATAAAAGGACATTTTTACAATTGAAAAAGGAATTTAAGGATACGGATAAACATGTCTATCAGACTGCACACAAAATCAATGCATGGTTTATTGCTTTGAGAAAAAACACCCAAGATCAAAGTGAGTTTGTTCTTGATTCACTGGACAGCAACCTGGTGGAGCTGCTTGAGGAATTTATGGAAGTTGCTGAGTCATGTCTGCAAACGGGAGCTTCGCAAAATCTTTTAGATGCTTATTTTGAAGTGAAAAACTTTTTGAAGATCGGGCAGCTTTTGGATGATTCTTTTGTCATATATGGAGAGAAAATGAAAAATGAAGTAATAATCAAGCTTTTTTGCATGAATCCTGCCGGGCATCTCAAGCAAATGGGGAAGGGGTACCGCTCGAAAGTGTTCTTCTCCGCTACGCTTTCTCCGCTCCAATATTATCAGGACATTCTCGGCGGTCAGGAGGATGATTTTTTGCTGTCGCTTCCGACGCCGTTTCAGGAAGAACAATTCGAGGTTTTCATCGAACCATTGTCAACCCGCTACCGGGACAGAGAGCATACGAAAGAGCGAATTGCTTCATTAGTTAAATCTTTATTGAAGGACCGCCCAGGGAATTATTTAATCTTTTTCCCATCCTATCAGTATTTACGCTCTGTATATGAGTTGTTTGAAGAGGATGATGATCAAATTCATTTATTAGTTCAATCAGCAGGGATGAAGGAAGAGGAAAGAGAAGCGTTTTTAGAAGCATTCAAGCCCAATCAAAAAGAAACACTGCTTGGATTTGCGGTTCTTGGAGGCATTTTTTCCGAGGGGATTGATTTAATCGGCGATCGTTTAAATGGAGTGGTCGTCGTGGGAGTGGGACTGCCGCAGCTTTGTTTTGAGCGGAATCTGATCAAGGATTATTTTAATAAACAAGGGAAAAACGGCTACGACTATGCTTATATCTACCCCGGCATGAACAAAGTGCTCCAGGCAGGCGGCAGACTAATCCGCTCCGAAGAAGACAAAGGCACCATCGTTCTAATCGACGATCGGTTCCTGCAAAACAAATACAAACAACTCCTGCCGCCTGAATGGACGGGTGGGTTATGGGGACAGGAACGGCGACCCAATCCGTTAAAATTATGAATTGTCTTAAAACGGGTTAAAAAACCTGTCCCCCTGACCCTAGTCGTTCTCTTTTGCCGGTTCTGCGGATTCATTTTTATATTCTTTGTCTTCTACTTCGTGCAGTTCAAACGCACGGACAAACTCATCCATTACCATATCGATAGCTTTTAATTCTCCGACTAATACGGGGTTGATTGCTTGCAGTTCCGGTGTTTCGAGCTGTTTTTTCAAAGTGGAACGCTTTTGCTCTAATATTTCCCAAAATGCAATCGCTCTGCGCCGGCGGAATGTTTTGGCTCCGTGACGGTGGTGTTTGTTTCCTTGTTTCCGGCAGCATTCTTCATGATGATGTTCCTTGTTACAATCTACATGCTCTTTCATTTTTTACACTCCTATGTGTATACAAATGTATACTTTTATGTTGTTTGATTATATTGTATACAAATGTATACTTGCAGTCAAGTGACTGAAAGAAGGTAACTGTTATGAAAGGAAATTCGGCAGATGAATAATGGTGAGAAAAGGAAACTTGGTTTAGTGAGGTTACAGGAATTGGGGTCAGGCCTTCGTAACGACTTCAATTGAAAGGAACATATATGAAGATGCACCGGAAGAAGATAACCGTGGTATTATTCAGTCAAAAAAAGCTGGCAGAATTTATTCATCAATAGCACCGGCAGAGTTACTGAATGAATGAACAAAAAGCCGCGCACTGACAAGTCACAGATATTTGCCAGTTATCAAGAAAATCAAAAAGAAAAATGTGATATCCTAAAAAGGAAATAACAGGAGGGGCAATCAACTTGACCCTTAGAAAGAAGGAATAATATGAAATATGAATGGCGAAAAAAAGAGAAGGAATTGTATTTGCCGAAGGCTCAACCGGTTTTAGTTACTGTTCCGGAACAAAAGTTTTTTATGATTAGCGGGAAAGGCGATCCCAATAAAGAGGAGTATTCGGAAAAAGTAGGCGTGTTATATTCTCTAGCTTATGCTGTCAGGATGATGCCGAAAAACGGATATACACCGGACGGCTATTTTGAGTATACTGTTTATCCCCTTGAAGGAATCTGGGATTTAACGGAAAAGGGAAGGAAATCTCCGACTTTAATTAAGGATGAATTGCTTTATACGATCATGATCAGACAGCCTGATTTTGTGACAGAGGAAGTCGTCGAAAAAGCGTTTGAAATTGCCAGGAAGAAAAAACCTCACCCTTTTCTGGATGAAGTAACCTTTGGAACAATGGAAGATGGTTTGTCTGTACAAATGATGCATATCGGACCTTATGATGATGAGGCGGGATCCTTCGCACAAATGAAAAAATTTATTGCTGAAAATAATCTTGAAATAAGAACCCTGGTGCACAGGGAAATCTATATTTCGGATCCAAGAAAAACGGAACCGTCCAAGTTAAAAACGGTCCTGAGATATAAGGTTCGGCACAAATAAAAATTTGTATGGTTCCGAAGCGGAGATTTTAGGAGATTTCAACCCCGCCCACCGGAAAAAATTGCTATGAATTAAGAAACGGAAGAACACTTGCAGATGTTGATACTTCAATGTTTGTGGGTGTTTTTTTATTGTTTTTCAGATTTCGGTACAGCTGTATGTTTTTATCATTTCCTCATCGCGGGAAGGATTCGATTTTGTTTAATTCATTGAATGCTCCTCTCTATAAGAATCCTAAAAGATCATTATTAACTGTTTTTGACTTAAAAGGAATGTTTTTTATTTTTTTGAGTAACAGATTTCCATGCAAAACAGTCTTACTATATGAAAATGATATTTTTCACATGTTTTTGTGAATGATAGAAAATACTTTTGGGAACTGGCCGGTTCTAAAACTTAATCTGCAGAAGAAGGGGGAAAGGAAAATCAGATTGCCATTTTAATAGAAAATCCAGGAATGTTGGGGAGTTTTATTATGAGAAAGATGAATATAGCAGTTTCTATTTTAATGTTAATCATTCTTACATCTTGTAATGCCTATTCTGCAGGTAAAAATAAAGAAAGAATGATAACCGGCAAAACAAAGAGTATTTTTTACAGTTCAACCATCGCTTCACCGGAATATCCCGGCATGAATATTGAATTGATCCGTTTTA